>MWDY01000040.1 GCA_002070755.1 Spirochaetes bacterium ADurb.Bin110
AGAGATGACGATGGACGGCGTGCTGATAGAATAGTCCGAAAGGTGCTCAAAGACACTGCTCTTTCGACAATTTATCGTCTTTTTCGCCAGGGAGATATCAGGACCTCAAATAGCCCCATAAAGCCGAATGATAGATTAAAAGAAGGAGATATTGTTGAGATAAGGCTCCCAGAAAAAATTTGGGAGAAAGGTCATAGCCAAACAATAATAAAAAGTGCTTCGCTTAAAAAAAAGCATTCACAAGGGTCTTATGATGAAATTCCAAGTATCTTGTGGCAGAATAGCCATCTTATCGCTTTCCATAAGCCGAGAGGAATGTTAGTACATGATGGAAATACAAGTCTAGATGCTTATGTGCATAGCTTTCTTCACGATCTATTGGAGCCTTCTGTGTCATTTTCTCCAGGACCGCTTCATCGACTAGATAGAAACACCTCTGGAATCATAGTATTCTCAAAAACCAGAATCGGCGCAGACCTTTTCAGCACTGCAATGAGGAATAGAAGGATTCATAAGTTCTATATTGCCATAGTCGAAGGAAGGATAGATGAGCCAATCATACTCAAGGATTCTATTCTGCGCGATAAGAAGAGACGATTGAGTGTCATAGATAAAAATGAAGGGAGGGAAGCTATCCTTCGTGCATTCCCATTGATACAGAGCAAGTTATTCAGCCTTTTGCTTGTAGATCTCATAACCGGGCTTACACATCAAATAAGAGTGCAACTAGCATCTCACGGCAACCCACTTGTAGGAGACTCAAAATATGGAGGATCTAAGATACCTGAAATCAGCAGTTACTTTTTGCATTCATGCTGTTTAGGCTTTGTACAACCCATTTTTGAAGACATGCCTTTGACTATTTTTGATCCTCTGCCTAATGATTTTGGGCTTGCTATATCCTATTTATTCAATATGAATAATAGTGAAACTGATGCTCTTATATCCCACAGGATAGATCAATCATTGGCAATATGAAACAATAATTCATATTTCAATAAGGAGGTAAGACATGGCAGATACGCCTAATCCTAAGAAAATATGGAAAATAAAATTAAAATGGCCTCTCGTGATAACTATAATAATAGCACTATGCGTAATCTTTTTCCTGCTTACGAGCTTTGTCATTGTAGACCAAACTGAAAAGGCGGTTATTACAACATTCGGAAAGTATACAAAGACCCTTGGCGCTGGACTTCATTACAAATTGCCATTTGGAATTCAAAAGGCCCATCTTGTAAAGACTCAGGTGATCCAAACCGAGACTTTTGGTTTTAGAACTGTAAAGCCGGGCATAGTCACGCAATATTCAAGCGAAAAATTCCCTAATGAATCTACAATGTTGACTGGAGATCTCAATATTGTAGATGTCGAATGGATAATTCAATATCGTGTCACCGATCCAGAAGCATGGCTGTTTAATGTGATGGATAAGGAAAAAACAATCAGAGATACTTCTCAGACAGTAATCAATATGCTTGTGGGAGATAGAACTATTCTAGGTGTTATAGGCCCTGAACGTCAGAATATCCAGGAAGCTGCCGTCGCCCTTATGAACGAATTCTTCTCGAAATATGGTCTTGGAATCACGGTGACACAGGTTCAGCTTCAAAATATTGTGCCTCCGGAAGGTGTTCAAGCTGCCTTTGAAGACGTAAACAAAGCGATTCAGGATATGAACAGGCTTATTAATGAAGGGAGAGAAGCATATAACGCAGAAATTCCAAAGGTACAAGGTCAAGCAGACCAGACACTCGAAGTTGCACAAGGTTATGCTTCAGAGCGTATCAATGTAGCAAAGGGCGATGTCTCTCGTTTCAACTCTGTCTATGACGAATATCGCAAAGCGCCTGAAATAACGCGAAAACGTCTATATTACGAAATGATGGAGGAAATATTCAAAGACCAAGAGAATATAGATCTGATCGACAAATCACTTCAGAATGTATTGCCTATAAAGAATTTAGCTCAGACTCCTTCTTCTCAGGAGGCTTCAAGATGAAAAAAGCATCAATAATCATAACAATTGTTGTAGCATTAGGCATTCTTTTCATCATAATCTTTGGGCCTCTCTTTGTGCTAAACGAAGGTGAACAAGCCGTGGTGGTGCGCTTTGGGAAAATAGTTGCTTTTCATACCAGTGCCGGATTGAAATGGCGAAGCCCTTTTGTCGATACTGTCATGAAATATCCTAAGAAGCTGATGTCCTGGGATGGAGAACCTCAGAGAATTCCCACAAAGGAAAATCAATTTATCTATGTCGATACAACTGCCCGCTGGAGAATAGTGGACCCGATAAAATTCTATGAATCTGTAAATACTCTCGATGGAGCATATAGCAAGCTCAGCGATGTAATCGATTCGGCAGTGAGAACTGTCATATCTTCGAATTATCTGCGAGAGGCTGTTCGCAGCAGCGACAAAATTTTGTCAGAAAGCCAAGTAGAAAGCTTTCAAACAGGGGATATAGAAAACAACACCACGCTTCAGCAACTAGCCATAACACAAACTCAATACGAAAAAATCGAGAAAGGCCGTTTGGTTCTTGCGGAAGAAATGAAAACCCTCGTCTCGGAAATAGTCCCATCTTTTGGAATTGAAGTAGTCGATATCCTTCCGCGACAAATCAAGTATTCCGATGAGCTTAGTGAGAGTGTATAT
>MWDY01000041.1 GCA_002070755.1 Spirochaetes bacterium ADurb.Bin110
AGAGAATAAAAAGAGGCATGAATTGAATAATAATGTTGTATTACAGATGCGCCATATCGCGATGAAGTTCGATGGTGTACAGGTGCTTGATGATGTGAATTTTACCCTGCGATCTGGAGAAGTGCAGGCCTTAGTGGGAGAGAATGGCGCTGGCAAATCAACATTGATGAAGATATTGATAGGAATGCACCAGCCCACTGCCGGGGAGATCGAATGCAAAGGCAATGTTGTGCGGTTTCGGAATATCAAAGATTCCCAAGCAAACGGCATATCGATGATATTTCAAGAATTCAATCAGGTAAAGCATCTGACCGTAATGGAAAACATCTATCTAGGACGCGAACCTTTAACTAAAGCAGGGCTCATGGATTACAAAGCAATGTTTAAACAATCCAAGCAATTGCTTGAAAGCATGGGTGTCGAGATTAGCCCCAATATGTATGTAAGAGAGCTCACAGTGGCAAAGCAGCAGCTTGTAGAGATAGCAAAAGCCTTATCAAATAAGGCTGAAATCCTAATCATGGACGAACCGACATCTGCACTGAGCAATAAAGAAATAGAGCATTTGATGAACATGATAGGAATGCTCAAGAGAGCTGGGAAATCGATAATATTCATCTCTCATAAATTGGAGGAAATATATAGGATATGTGATTATGTCACGGTATTGAGAGATGGGAAGCATATCTATTCTGGTTTGCTAAATGGCTTAGACGAAAAAGACTTAATAAAAATGATGGTAGATCGTGAAATTACAGAGATGTATCCAAAAGAAAAGGTAAATGCCAAGGATATTGTACTGGAGGTTAAAGGTCTAGCACGCAATCATGAATTCCAAAATATAAATTTTGAGGTCAGAGAGGGTGAAATTTTGGGGTTGGCGGGCTTGATGGGCGCTGGAAGGACCGAAGTAATAGAGACGATTATGGGGATTCGGAAGGCCGATAGTGGGGAAATCTTCATTAGAGGAAAGAGAATTCGGAATAGATTAGCTGCCGATGCAATAAAAAATGGCATCCTTATGGCACCGGAAGATCGGAAAAAGAACGGATTAGTTCTTAAGCTAACCGTAAAGGACAATTTGCTAATGTCAGCTCTCAGGAAGTGCGTAAAAGCAGGCTATATCAGACATAATCTCGAAAAGCAGTATGCCGAATACTATATTAAAGAACTAAACATAAGAGGAACATTGAATCAAATATGTTCAACGCTTTCTGGGGGTAATCAACAGAAAATAGTGCTAGGTAGAGTTCTGAATGCAGATCCGGATCTAATAATTCTGGATGAACCGACAAGAGGGATAGATGTAAAGACAAAAAGCGAGATACACAAATTGATGTCGGATCTAGCAAAGCGAGGAAAAGCCATACTTATGGTTTCTTCGGAAATGGGTGAAATATTGGGAATGAGCGATCGAATAGTTGTATTGCATGAAGGAGAGCAAATGATCACGCTAAAACGAGAAGAAGCAGATGCTAATATCATTATGCAATATGCGATGGGCAAAAAAGAAGTATTGGTGGTATAAAAATGGGCAAAATCGGAAAATGGCCAAAAAAAGAGCGAGCAATGCGCAACATTGGCAACTATGGGATAATAATAGTATTCCTTATCATAGTGGTCTTGTTGTCCATAGCAGCACCGACCTTCATGACATATAGCAACATAATAACAATACTTAGGCAGGTTTCATGCATAGGAATAGCCACTATTGGAGTAGGAATTTTAATCATCATGAATTGCATCGATCTTTCGATTGGATCGATGTTTGCATTATCTGGCATAACAGCTGGCCTCATGGTATCTACGGGTAAGGAAGGATTGGCTCTACCAGCTATAATTGGAATAATTGTCGGAATCGCAACAGGAGTTGTGGTTGGGCTTTTCAATGGAATAATAATTGCAAAAGGCAAAATACCCCCCTTTATAGTGACAATGGGCTCGATGTCGATAACTAGAGGTTTGGCGCTGATATTGGCTCACGGAATGCCTGTAGGAAGCTTTCCTGATAGTTTTACATATCTTGGAACTGCATCGATCGATTCAAATAATCTGGTTCCTTGGTCGGTTTTGATATTTCTTTCGGTGATTCTCTTGATGGATTTTTTAATGAAACGCCGACCTCTAGGACGGTATATATATGCAATAGGAGGGAATGAAGAAGCAGCAATGGCTGCAGGAATCGATACTGCAAGAATAAAAATAAAAGCCTACTTATTAGAGGGTGGGCTTGTGGGAATCGGAGCAACACTATTGGCTTCACGCCTTAAGTCAGCAGCGCCTGCTCTGGGAAGTGGATATGAGCTCGATGCAATTGCCGGTGCAATTATTGGCGGAGTGAGTTTTTTAGGGGGCATTGGCAATGTATGGGGAATGGTGCTTGGAGCCGTTATGATAGGCGTAATCAATAATGGTATGGATCTCTTGGGTGTGCAGGCTTTCTATAAGCAAATCGTCAAGGGAACGATTATCATTATTGCAGTGCTTGTTGATAGGAAAAGAGCTGGTAGGGCATAGAGTTGGTCTTGAATAAGCGGCTCATGCATCGAAGTATTCCTAAGGGAGGCTGTGAGCAAATAGGGTCTATTGACAGCTATTTCTGTATAGCAGATATAATGCAACCAGGTTGTACGATATGCAACCAAAAGGAAGTAAAATAAATCTATGGCTGAAATACAATCGTTGGCTCGT
>MWDY01000042.1 GCA_002070755.1 Spirochaetes bacterium ADurb.Bin110
GATGGTGGAATTGGCAGACACGCTAGATTCAGGTTCTAGTGCGAAAGCATGGGGGTTCAAGTCCCCCTCTGGGCAAGTAATTATTTAATAAAGAAATATTGGAAGAAAAGCAGCCTTTATGAGATCGCTCTTAAATCAGTTGACTACTTTGATGGTTTCTTTTCCTTCTTAGCTTCTAATAGCTGAGCAATTGCAACTCCAAGAACAGCAGCACCGAGTAAAATATTAGACCAAGGGCACGGACAGGGAAAAGCAATAATAACGAGAGCTCCAAGGACAATTTGAACAATAGCTAGTTTCATTGTTTTCCTCCTCTTAAAAGCAAACAATGAGCCTAAAGACTAGCAGACCGTTATGTTACGATTACTAGTTCTTACAAAGAATTGCATAACATTTTTCTTAACCTGTCAAGTATCGAGATAAATGCTATTCTTTGCATTGCTTATGCCAGAAATATCTAAGGAAAAAATCTGCGCATATTGGGTGCACGACAATTCTGTGCAAAAATAGCTAAACAGCATTTTTATATATTGATTGAGACCCAGTCTGATGTATAATAAATGTGTCCAACTTAGAGCGAACCCGGAAATAAAAATTCGTTATAATCTAAATTTTGTATTCCTTGCGTAGTCAATAATTAAAGCGCAAATGCGTATGAATGCATACATATATAAGGAGGAGGCGTATGAGCACAAGAACTTTTACCTTTACGGATCCCGATGGTTTTGAGATTTTTGTTTATGAATGGCTACCGGATGGCCAGAAGCCAAAAGCCGTTGTGCAAGTAGCGCATGGCATGGCGGAACACGCGCTGCGATACGAACGATTTGCAAAATATCTCAATGAAGCTGGATATGCGGTCTATGCAGATGATCATCGTGGTCATGGAAAAACAGCCAAGGACCTCTCTAAAGCTGGAATTGGCGGAGTCGACAGCTGGAACGGCATGGTCAATGATGAGAACCAGCTGAAAGAGATAATCAAAAAAGAGAATCCGGGTCTGCCGCTTTTCTTCTTTGGTCACAGCATGGGCTCGTTCATCGCGCAGAGATTCATCGAATTGTGGGGCGAAGATCTGAAAGGTGCGATACTTTCTGGAACGACTGGCCTAGCCTTTATTCCCAAGGAGGCAGAGCCTGCATTGGAGCAAGCTGCCGCAGGCGAGCTACGAGACAAATACCCTGAAGGCCCAGGCCTATTCGAAAGTCTCAATGCAGCTTTTGAACCTGTGAAAACCCCCTTTGATTGGCTTAGCCGCGATGAGGCGGAAGTTCAAAAGTACATCGATGACCCCTGGTGCGGTTTTGCCTTCTCCAATGGTATGCTGCTGGATATGGCTCGAGGAATATGGGAGTTTTTTGATCCGAAAAACCAAGAACTCATACCAAAGGATTTGCCCATACTGATTATTGCAGGAGAAAAGGATCCTGTCGGAGCGAACGATGGCGTAAAGGCGCTGGTTCAGAGATACAAGGAACTTGGTATCGAAGATGTAAAGATGATCCTATATCCCGGAGCAAGGCATGAGGTGCTCAACGAGATCAACCGCGACGAGGTCCATCAGGATGTGAAGGATTGGCTCGAAGAGCATTTGAAATAGAAGCTGATCTTTCAACCATGCTAGTTGGAGCTATTATCTTAGAGCTTTATGAGATGATAATGAATAGATTACTCTAAATGCAAAGCATTATTTTGGATTATTTTAATAAGACGAAATTATATGTTTTGATTTCAATAAGATTGATGGGATTTTAGACTGGATGACAAGATAATTAAGGATGGACGGGATTTTGGACAAATAGCAAGATAATTAGGAATGAACGGAATGTCTTAAAAGACAAATGAGGGAGCCATTTTAAGGCAAAAATATGAATAAGGGGGTAGCGCATTTGTGTCTTTATTTAGTCCACAGGATACGCCTATGAAAGCCGAGACTGACTCAAAACAAATCGCCATCTTTGCGGCAGGCTGTTTTTGGGGTACCGAAGAATACTTCCGTCGACTGCCTGGCGTACTCTCGACTACCGTAGGGTACTGTGGCGGTACAACACCAGATCCTACCTATGAGCAAGTTTGTTCTGGCACGACTGGCCATGCTGAATCGCTCCTCATCGAATTCGACCCAGGCAAGATAAGCTACGACCAACTTGTACGCCACTTCTTCCGCATGCACGATCCCACGCAGCGCAACCGCCAGGGAGCTGATTTTGGAACACAGTATCGTTCGGTTATCTTCTATCAGAACGACGAGCAGCGCATTATAGCTGAAAAAATCATCGCCGAGCTCTCTGCGAGCAAGAAATACTCAAAGCCCATCGTTACGGAAGTTATGCCAGCCATGCCCTTCTACCCAGCCGAAGAATATCATCAGAATTACCTACGTAAGAATCCTGGCGGCTACTGCCATGTCGACTTGAACCTTGCAGCTAAGCCTTTGTAGTGAAGCCGCTAAAAGATGCTCTGATATTCTCTTTTAATTAGGAGCAATAGTATATGCAATCGCAGCTCCCGAATAGTCATTTTCAAGTTTTGGCACTAAGCTGATTCCTTCGATATAGTTTAAGGATTCTTTCAATGTTGAATTGTATTTGGCAGTATAGGTAAATGGCCGTATTATTTCGAATATGCGCGTCCCAATAAGCGCTATGTATCTTTTTGGGAATTTGGAAAGATGAGATCGTCATAAACAGATCTATACTAGTAATCACCTATGCCATAATAAGATGATAATAGGCTAATCGATTATCAATAGTCGCCAGGGCAAATACGCTTTCCTTCACCACTTTTCCCAATGCACCTTTTGCGGATCGTAGCGCTCTTTAAGAGGAGGCGACTCATCGGGAAATCCCAGCGCAATTATAGCTAGAGGAATCACTTTGTTGGGCAATGCGAGCGCTTTGACAAGGTGGTCGTGC
>MWDY01000043.1 GCA_002070755.1 Spirochaetes bacterium ADurb.Bin110
CTTGATTTGCTAAAAAGAAAGAGAGTCGTCATTATAAGGAATAACAAGCTCTTAATTATTCTTGTTTTCATTCCTCTACTCCTACTGGCTCACCCGCTCGAGGTATTCCTTGGTAAAGTAATAGTCGGGGAGCGGCTTAGTGGAAATATTGGTATAGGTAACCTGAGAGCGCTTTTCGGGCACAAGTCCATCCTGGAAAATCTGTACCGTAGGCACAAAGGAATCTCCTATCTGCACATATTGGGTATAATAGGCTGTGCGCAATAGCTTCATAGATAAGCTATATTCCTCTACCTTAAGCACGATCTTGCGATCGGTTTCTATATACATCTTTATATAAGGGAAGGGAACTTCATCATTGCTAGCCTTGAGTTCTCCGATTATCACCTTGTAGTTTCCAAGAGTACCCGTAGAGAGCTTCTCTACAGAATAATCAATCGAGCGCTGCCAGCGACGGAAATCGTTGTTGGTCACTGTCGTATCCTGATATGTGTCTTTGAGGGTTGTGTGAGTAAATCTTCGGCTTGTGGGGTCGTAGCGCCACATATTGTTGTCCACGCGCAGCATGCCTTGCCCCTTACGGGATTCGGGCTCGAGGGTGAGCATCAAGAATGCATCATCTTTATCCCGCCTAAAGATCTGTTCCTTGGTTACGAAGGTACCCCGAGTCGGACTCACGTTTACGGTCGTGATGGTAGCGCTCATATCGCTGTTGTAGAAGCTCGAGCGGATATCGGTCCTGCGAACGAGCATAAGAAAGTCTTTCGCCGTATATTTTGTTATATCATCAGGAAATTTATAGTTCTTATCTTCTTCTAAAAAACCAAGCGGCAGCCCAATACCAGCCATAGGTCCTCCGCCACCTTTTGGTCCGCCTGGAGGTGGCCCACCTTGAGCCTGCGCACACAAAACAAGAACAAGCCCTAAGATCACAAGGCTTATATCCCTAATGCTTTTTGATGGGAAGTACTTCGTCTTTTTCTCGTAGAATCGCAACATCAATCGCTCCTCATTTTAGCGCAACCGCAATATTGCAAGCATTACGCTGTAATCCTAAGTGCCTCGACGGGCACTACTTCAGCCGCTTTTCGAGCTGGTATAAAGACTGCAACAACAGCCACAATCATGATAAATACCAAGATTATAAGAAGCTGACCCAGGGTCGGGACGAAACGCAAATGCCCTTTCACCAGGGCTGCTCCAAAATCTCCATGGGGATCGAAGGGAATAAAGCTAATACCCAGGCCTATTGGCAGAGCGCATAGAATTCCTGCAATCGCCGCCGCTCCCGCAAGTAAAATTCCTTCGGATATAAAAGATGCAAAGACATCTTTTTTCTTGAAACCAATGCATCGGAGCATACCAATTTCCTTAGTCCGCTCGAGGAGCACCATCTGATATGAATTTGCAATCCCCGTTGCGCTTACAAGCAGCATAAGAATGAACACCGCATACCCAATCCAGCGTATGGAGCCAAGAGCGGAGCCTATTTCTCCCGCGAGCTCTTGTACTGTAGAGATGGAGTAGACTACCTTTCCTGAATTCATCCTGCGTTGAGTTGCCTGCTCGCTTCCAGAGGTTCCAGAGGCAATGCTATATCCTTTTTCGGTAAGCGCTTCGGCAATGGCTTTGGCCGCGCGTTCTGCATCGGTGCTGTCCTTGAGAAAAATCGCTATTTGCTGCTGCTCATTTGGTTTCATATTGAGATCGGCTATTAGATTCCCAAAAGAAACAAAAGCAGTTGTCATCCCCCCCGATGCAGCATCGTCATAGATCGCAGAAACAGCATAATCCGTCACATTCTGCTGACCGGATGCCGTTGTCAGCCTCACGACCACCTGATCTCCAATCGAAAGGCCGAATCGATCTGCAGTCTGAGAGCTCATGAGCATGCTTCTATCTTGCTCGTTGAGCGTTTTCCAATCTCCGCTCGATAAGAGGAGAGAATCGTGATATAGCTCATCCTTTGTCCAATCGATACCACGGAGCGTAAGCTGTATTTCTCGAGTTCCGAAAACTACTGTAGCTCTTGCCTGAGCAAGTGGAGAAATCGTCCTGATATCTGTAACAGCAGATTCTACGGTTTTTGCAATCTCATCATCGATAAATCGATTCTGAAGCCTGCCGCTCCAGCTAGGAGTATAGCCCGAAATCAATATGTGCCCCCCTGAATAGAGAGTCACATTGTCCTGAATTGCCATATCCATCCCGCTCACAAACCCAGATATAAGAGTCATAACTAGCGCACTAAAGGCCACCGCACCCCCAAGGGCAATCGTCCTATTGGGCTGTCTCCGAACGTTTCGAGCCGCAAGCTTCAAATGGAGCTTAAGATTTGAAAGATGCATATTCATTCTCCTCTCATTGCGACAACTGGCTCGATTCGCACCGCTACCCTTGTCGGATACCAGGAAGCAGCCAAGGCCATAGCCAGAATCCAAAGAAACGCGCGAATTGCCGCTCCTATTGATATAACTGGCTTCAAGATTTCTCCTCCAAAAAGAGCTTCGAAAAAGAGATTTGGCGCTCTTATGCCGACTTTTCCCATAATAAGAAGCAAGATAAATCCTATAATAAGGCCAGCTGCACCAGCGATCAGCGCCATGAATGTGGTCTCATACAGAATCATGCTGCGAATTACATGCCGCTTGGCTCCTATGGCTCTAAGCGTGCCGATCTCGTGGAGGCGTTCATTGACGGATATGACAAGGACATTCATCATTATCATGACTACGACAACTGCAATGATCGCCACCAATAGATCGAATACAAGTCGAATCGTTACTGCCGTCCTCGCGACCTTTCCCGCTCCTGCAATCCAATCCTGCACACGGTCGCCATCTCCAAGCTGTTCGGAAAAGGCCTGGAGCTCGTCCAAAAGCTTGGAAGTGTTAGCGCCCTTTTTTGCGCGCACAAGAAGAAATTGCCACGCGGGCACTATCTCTGCAGTCACGGTTGTGGAGCTCGAGACTTGAATTGTTCCTAACCCTGCGTTTTCCAGCATATCCTCTGAAGAAACCCCAGAAACAATCTCGGGTTGTTCTTCGCCCTCTGTCAGAATTGTCTGGGTTGCGAATAGATTATCGAATAGGCTATCGGGATCGAAGTCTGTTAAGAAGGCTGCTTCGTGCTCACTCAACTGAGGAGCTCCATCGCGCAAGCTCGCAAAACCCAAAAGGTCGCGCATTGTGTCTGCATCGACAAGAGTGATACCCGAAAGCTGCTCATTGCTTTGATTGAATCTTATGATGCCCTTCACGCTGACTTCGCGTATTACGGTGCCCGCTGAATTGGCCAGCGCAGTCATAATTATCTTTGTCCCGGGCTTTACTTCGGTGTTGCTGCTCTGCTGAAGCAATGCATAGGTAGGCTCTGAGAGAAGAACCCAAGGTTCATCGCTCTCTTCTGGCCACTCGCCCGACAGAAGACTCACATTATCAGGAAAAAAAGCCCGATAATCAGAGATATTCACACCAAAACAGTAGCCTGATCCGAGTTCTTCCTCACCAATTCCAAAAGATACTTGCCCACTCAAGATTGGAAGAATAGAGGCTACATCTTGGCGTGATATTAAAAAATCTTCGTATTTTTTGATTTGAGCGATATGAGGTAATACTTCTTCGCTACCCGCGGTTTCGCCGAGCACGGTGGTAGAAAATTCTGTTGGACCAGTTACCATCAGGTCTCCGGTGTACCCTTCTACAAACATGCGGCGCAAGCCGGAGATTGTAGTGTCGATCAAAGAGTTGCCAACAAATAGAATAAGAATTCCGAGTCCCATTATGAGACCTATGATGAGGGATTTCTTTCGGTGGAGGCCGAGATTCCTCCATGCAAGACGCGCAGAAATCATGGCTGACTGCCTTCTGTGCCAGTCGCTTCTGGGCTAGTGGCTCCAACCGAAGGGCGAAAACCCAATTTATCATCCTGATCTTCATCTATTCTGCGATCCTCCACGATTATGCCATCTTTGAGTCTTATAATGTGATCGGCTTCTTCGACTATATCCGGATCATGGGTGCTAAAGATAAAAGTCGTGCCAAAAGTTTCGTTCATCTTGCGCATGAGACGCAGGATGCTTTCGCCAGTGGCAGAGTCCAGATTGGCAGTTGGCTCATCGGCGAGTACAATTGCCGGCTTCATAACTAGAGCGCGAGCAATTGCGACACGCTGGCGCTGTCCACCTGAGAGCTCCGCTGGCTTATGCAGCATACGATCTTTAAGACCAACGCTATCGATAAGAAAATCCACCCACTTTTCTTTTTCTGCTTTGGACTCGCTTCCTGAGAGGCCGTCGAGAAGAAGAGGAAGTTCTACATTCTCGCGGATATTGAGGACAGGAATTAGATTGAAGGTTTGAAAGATGAATCCAATGGAACGATGACGCAGCTCTGTGAGTCTATCATCGTCGAGATCGCTAGTTCGCTGGCCATTTACGATCACAGTGCCCGAAGTCGGCTTGTCGACACAACCTATTAGATTGAGAATCGTGGTTTTGCCGGAACCCGAAGGCCCCGCAATACTCACGAAATCACCGGCACGTATTTCGAGAGAAATATCTCTGATCGCTTCGACTTCGACAGTATCCAAATAATAGACCTTTTGAACCGCATCCAATTTTATGATGATATCTGACATGGCACTTCCTTCTTGGAATTTCAAGTAAATCCTAATGTTTAGAAAAGATTGTTTCCATAAGAATGGGCTGAAAAAGAAATGAATAATTATAACAACGATTACAATCTGGCTGGATATACCCTGAATCAGGTTATTCCTATCCTTTTTTTATTTGGCATTGCGCTAGATATTTACCTAGGCTAAAATAGCAAGCATGGCAAAGCGCTACCTCGTCTGCATCACCGGCGCTTCTGGCGCAATCTATTCCATACGATTACTCTCCACGCTTGCAGCAAGCGGTGCCATGCTCCACGTGGTGACTAGCAAGTGGGGCGCACGAGTCCTTCTCGAAGAGACGGGTCGCCCACTTGGCTATTGGATTGGAAAACTGCAGGCTAAAGGAGGACCAGGAGGTAGTCCTGCTCTAATCACTGTGCATGAGAACAATGATTTGTTGGCTCCCATTTCATCGGGTTCCTTCCGCCTCCATGGCACGGTTATCTCACCTTGTTCCATGGGGACGCTCGGTGCCATTGCAAGCGGAAACTGCTCCAATCTTATCCATAGGGCGGGAGCTGTCGCTCTAAAAGAAGGTTGGCCTTTTATTGTCGTGCCTAGAGAGACACCACTTTCCCTTGTATCGCTCCGCGCAATGGCCCAACTCAAGGAAGCTGGAGCTGTGATTCTTCCAGCTTCTCCCAGCTTCTATAGTAAACCCGCCGATATCCAATCGCTTGTCGATACTGTCGTATACCGAATACTTGATCATCTTGATATAGTCGACAAAACTACGGCAAGAGAAAACCAAGACGAACCCTAGAACTGCGAAATTATTGCTTTTTCTCGTACCTGCCCATCTGGGGTCGCACCCAACCCTCTCGCTCAAACGACAGAGGATCCTTAATGTCTGCTCTTCAAGTCTTATATTATTTAGATTGCCCCTCTGTTGATTCTTCGGCTGGTAGCGCTCTAACCTTTCTTTCGTTGAAACCGATCCACACGGTTTCTCCTTCGGAAGGAATGACCTTACCCAAAGGATCTTCGATTTCTATAAGCAATTCACCAGTTTCTGTCTTTACATAGATTTCTACATTCGAGCCTAAATAGACCTTAGCAAAGACCTGCCCGGAGGCAACAGCCTCTTCTTGGCTGACAATGCGAAGCGATTCCGGTCTTGCCATAAGCTCTACCTCATCGCCTGCTTTGAGCCCTCTTGCCGCAGAACCGGCATGCACCCTTTTTTGCCCTAGTCTACATATAGCCCTTCCGTCTGGTTCAAAACCCTCTAGCTGCGCATGAAAAAAAGCAACCTTGCCCACAAAACCCGCAACGAATACAGAATCGGGCTCTACATATATGCCGCTTGGAGTCCCTATCTGTTGAATCTTGCCATCGCGCATCACGATTATCCGATCAGAAAGACTCATAGCCTCGATGCGATCGTGCGTTACATAGATAGCCGTAATTCCAAGAGATTTTTGAATTCGGCGAATTTCGACTCTCATCTGCTCGCGCAAAAGAGCATCGAGATTCGACAGAGGCTCGTCTAGTAGAAGCACCTGCGGCTCCACCACAAGCGATCTTGCCAATGCAACTCGCTGCTGTTGACCACCGGAAAGTCTACCAGGAGCTCTGTGCATGAGTTCAGATAGCCCGACGAGGTCTAGGATATCCGTGACTCTCTTTTCTATTTCATCTTTTGGTAGTTTTCGTATTTTTAGTCCATATGCTACATTGTCGAACACATCCATATGAGGGAAAAGACCATAGGATTGAAAAACAGTGGCTGTCTGCCTACCATTAGGTGGCAAAAAGGTCACATCTGTATCCCCGATGATGATCTTGCCCTTGGTTGGCAATTCAAAGCCCCCGATCATTCGAAGCGTGGTAGTCTTGCCGCATCCGGAAGGACCCAATAAGGTCACCAGCTCACCTGGCTTTACCTCGAAGTCAGCGTCTTCTACTGCATGCACTTCGCCTTTACCTTTCGGGTCTTTGAATATCTTAGTGACATGAGAAAGTGATACAGGCACGGATTTTGCTGTCATAATCTACCCTTTCCTAAAAAATGATCCCTTATCTGCAGTCGAACGACTTTGATAGCGATCCATCACTGAGTTGTTATCGTTTTTTCGAGGTACTCGCTCTGTCGCACCAAGAGTCTCATAAGTCCAAATACGGCTAGCACTATTATGATCAGTGTCGTGGCAAGCACACTGGCGAGCCCAAACCGCAAATTCTCCGAAAAGTTGTATATCTGTATAGTGATATGGTACCATTTCGCGCTTATGAGGAATATGATCGCGGAAACAGCCGTCATCGAGCGAACAAAAGTATAGGACATACTCGAAATAAAGGCTGGCCTTATCAGGGGTAAAATAATTGTGCGGAATATCGTCGCTTGATCCGCTCCAAGGTCAGCCGCTGCTTCTTCTATCGAAGGATCAATCTGCCTTAGCGCGGCAATACCGCCCTCCACGCCGACCGGCAGCTCTCTCACTACATAGTTTATGACTAATATTGCCCCTGTTCCGACTAGAAGCAATGGAGGCTTGTTGAATGCCAGAATAAAGCTTATTCCTATTAGAGTACCGGGAATGGCAAAAGGCGCCATGATGAGAGATTCTAGGATGCGTTTCCCTGGAAAATTCTTTCTCACCAGTATAAAAGCCGCCACCATCGCTAGGATTCCCGCAATAGGAGTGGCAATTCCAGCTAGTGTAATTGTGGAAACAAGGGACTGTTTTCCTCTTGTCAAAGCCTCACCGATATTTGCAAGGGTAAAGGAATAATCGATACCCCAATTCTTGACAAAGCAACCGGCAACTATCGTACCATACAAGCCAACAATAAAGGCGCTTACCAAAATTACAAAGCTTGTCAGCGCCCTCCTCATTCCTGGAGATGCGAGATCAGAGAGCCTCGTAGAAGGCTTTCCTGTGACGACCACGAAAGACTTGCGATTCACCCAGCGTCGCTGCGCCAAAAATGCTGTCAAAGTAGGCAAGAGCAAAAGCAGAGACAGAGCTGCGCCATTATTCAACCTATTCATACCTATCGCTTCGATGTAGGACTCTACAGACAGCACCCTATAGGAACCAGATAGCAAAAGGGGATTTGCGAAATCTGCAAGAGAATTTGTGAACACAAGTAGCCAGCTTGAAAGAAGACCAGGCGCAGCAAGTGGCAATGTCACATGGCTGAAGGTGTACCATCTAGAGGCATTGAGATCGAGCGAAGCGTCCTCCAATGTGGAGTCAATAGCCTCCAAGACACCCTGCATCGTCATAAATGCTATGGGAAACATGCTGATTGTCTGCGCAAGAGCCAATCCCCACAATCCATATATATTGATATTTTGAAGACCGAGCCATTGCTTGGTCACTATACCATTCTTGCCGAACAAGAGAATGATCGACAGAGTCAAAGAGAACGGTGGCGATATTACGGGCATGGTCGCAAGAGTAGTTACCAATTTTTTGCCTTTCATACTGGTGCGCGCCACCGCAAAAGCATAGACAAAGCCTATGAAAGTCGAAATCGTAGCGGTCACTATGCCTAGCTGGATCGAACCCCAGAGCGCCTGCAAATACTGACGATTTGAAAGAATGGTTTTCCAAACATTTAAAGAAAATTTGCCATCCTTTATCAAGGTAAGGCGCACGGCCTCCAAGAGCGGATATGCAACGAACGCAAGCACTATTGCGGCCAAAACTACTATTGCGTAACCGCTGATTGGATCGCGCGAGAATGTCGCAATGCCAAAGCCAACGCCGAATAAAACAAAGGCAATCAAGGCAAGAGCATCTACAAGCCTAGAAAAAGACACATAGCCAGTAGAATTTATGGCCGCAAGAAGAGTAGCCCGCGCTTCGCTATTCTCTGCATCGGGTATAGGAGCGACCATAAGAGTGTAAGGGACTCCCTTAAAATGAACGATTTTCGGCCATTTGTATATTTCGAGGTAAGAAACGGATTCTGAAGCATAACTTGCCGACTCTGCATATTCAGGAAGTTGCCATAATTCTAAGAGTGCCTCATCTCCTCCAATTCCTTCGCTTCCTTCCTCGCCAGGAACTCCCTTTATCACAAAGAAGCGATTGTCCGGATAGATGGCACTAAGCTCTGCTATCCAATCAGAGAGAGCTTCATCATTCGAAGGCGCAAAAGAAGTCATGCCGTTTACGAGCGCCTTCATCTCTTTCAGAGTGTTCTTTTCGAAAGTATTTTGAATCGTAGAGAAAATCCAATATTCTCCTATGGCGAAGATAAGGCAGACCACAGAAAGCATTATAATCTTTTTCTTGGTAAACACTTGGAGATCCTCTTTTCTTCCTGACTATTAGAACCACGAATACCAAGAACCGGACCGCTGGGGAACATACCGTTCCTCAGGGTCCGGCTCATCTTCTCATATTACGGCTTCCGATCTCACACCGGAATAAAAATCAGCGTTTGGAACCGATCTCCTTGACCCATCGCTCGAGAAGCCGATCCTTATTAGCTGCATCCCACACCACATCCTGATCTACGGTCTTGATCTCGCTGAGACTGAAGGCTTGAGGATTCTTCTTGGCGATCTTCGATACGGGAATGACATACCATGATGCAATAATCTCCTGAGCCTTTGGAGAAAGCACCCAGTCGTAAAGCTTCTTGGCATTTACAGGATCAGGGCCTCCTTTTACTATCGACATCGAGGCAATCTCATATCCAGTGCCTTCCGAGGGGAATGTTATCGTGACATCTGCACCCTCGACTTTGAGTTTGACATTGTCGTGCGCATATCCGATTGCCACAGGGATTTCTCCAATGGCTACACTCTTGCCAGGCGCAGCGCCTGATTTAGTATATTGGTCGATATTCTTGTCGAGCTTATTGAGATAATCGAATACCTTCTCTTCATCGCCGCCGAATACATAGCGCAAGGTAGTTATAACATTGTAGGCCGTACCAGAGGTCGTTGGATTTGCAACGCGTATCTTGCCCTTGTATTCGGGTTTCAATAGATCGGCCCAGGATGTGGGGGGCTTAATTCCTTGTTCTTTCGCCACTTTATTGTTCGTTACAAAACAGATTGGCCCTATATAGAGCCCTACCCAATAGTTCTCTGGGTCGCGAAACTGCAGAGGAGTATTCTCGAGCATCTTGGATTTATAAGGCGCTGTCAGACCTTTGAGTTTAGCGCTTATGTGATTGAGCCCTACTCCGCCCACCCATATAGAAGCCTGAGGATTTGCCTTCTCTGCCTCGAGCCTGGCCTCTACTTCACCGCCAGAAAGCCTCTGCCAATTGAGTATTATCCCAGTTTCTTTCTGATACTCATCAAAGAGCGCTTTAGCGAGAGGCTCATCCAGTGTTGTGTACACGCCGAATTTCTGCTGCCCGAATGCCACGGTAAGACTGAGAATTAGCACAAGCCCTGCGATTATTAGACGTTTCATGGAAACCTCCTAAAAAGACTTTACAAATATAGTGTATGCCATGACTTCGATTTTCGCAAGGCGAAATATTATATTAGATGAGATTTGATCGATAGCTCAAATGGCTAAGAAGGCCAATTGTATCATTATTATACAGTCCTTCTGTCTCATATCAATACAAATGTATCGTTCGGAAATAGAAATCCAAGGACCAATCTTATAGCTATGTCTCATTGAAACCCATATAAGACATATAGGAACTTTTTATATTCATTTGGGACCGGTGCGCTACATTGGTATCATAAGTAACTTATTTTAGCATAATGAATTTTATTTTAATGTTAATTAATTTGGATTTGGCACGCTTTTTGCTTATATTATAGATGAGCGCCGAAAAGAGCTCCAGACAGGCTATAGGATCCTGTATGGATCTAAACCTGCTGATCCTAAATAGTAGGAGGTTGACTATGAACAATCTAGTATTGTATGACAGAAGCCCATTTGATCTTATCGAGAGCTTTTTCAACAACGATGATTGGCTAATGCAGAACTTCCGCACTCCAGCAATCGACGTATACGAAGAAGGCGATAAATACACCATCGAAGCCGATCTTCCTGGCTTAACCGAAAAGGATATCAAATTGGAAGTTCGCAATGGCCAGCTTATGCTTGCCACCGCCAAACGAGAGAAAAGTGAAGAGAAATCCAAGAAAGGTCGGTGGATCCGCAGGGAGCGGAGAGAATATCAGTTCCAGCGCAGCTTTACTCTGCCTGAAGAGGTAGATCCTGAAAAGATCGAGGCGCACTTCAAGAATGGTGTGCTGCAGGTCGTGCTTCCAAAGAAACCTGAAGCTGCTCCCAAGAGCATCGAGGTAAAGATCAACTAAGATGCACTTTTTAGCTGTGCTTTTTAGCTTCGCTTCCTAGCTGTGCTTCTAATCTTCCTTATAAAAGCCGGGCTTTAGGCCCGGTTTTTTTATAGCGTGGCTTTCAGCTCTCGGCCTTCTTGTGCTATCATGCTGAACGAATTTCAGATTTATATGACCGGCTTCGCCGGCAAAGGAGATATTATGGCGGACAAATCCAATCGCCTTCCTCAAAATGCAAAGGGCAAATGGTATGTCGATGCATCATGCATTGGCTGTGGCCTATGCTCCGTCACGGCACCAGATATCTTTACTCTAGGCGACGATGGGCAGGCTTATGTCGCTCGTCAGCCTCAAACAGAAGAAGAAAACGAATTGGCGATACAAGCCATGAACGATTGCTCTGCTCAATCGATCGGAGATGATGGCGAGTAAAGCTCTCTAGTCCTATCTAGCCCTTGAGAGCTTCGGGATTCAATCCTTGCAACTCAGGTAATACAAAGAGTCCGTCTTTTCGGATAAGTCTGTCGTCGATCCATACTTCTCCACCGCCCGAGGCTTTATCTTGCATAAGAACTATGTCCCAGTGCAGAGCTGAGCGATTGCCATTGAAACAATCATCGTATGAGTTTCCAGGGGTGATATGCAAAGAACCTGCGATTTTTTCATCGAAGAGCGTTTCCAAGATTGGGCGGGTTATATAAGGATTGATACCAAAAGAAAACTCACCAAGATAGCGAGCTCCCTCATCTATATCAAGAATTCTATTGATCCGCTCGTTATCGTTAGCGCGAGCGTGGACGATTTTGCCGTCTTTGAATTCGAAAACAATATTCTCGAATTTAAAACCATCCTTCTCATTTGGAGTATTGTAGCTGAGAACCCCGTTTACCGAATCGCGCACTGGCGCGGTATAGACTTCTCCATCTGGAATGTTCATGGTTCCATCGCATTTGATAGCAGGAAGACCTCTTATCGAGAACTCGAGGTCGGTGCCAGGTCCTAAGATTTTCACTCTGTCGCTTATCTGAAGAAGTTCCACAAGCGGATCCATGGCGCGAGACATTCTTTCGTAGTCCATTGTACATACATCAAAATAGAATCTCTCGAATGCATCTTCGCTCATCCCCGCATTTTGCGCCATGGCAGCGCTAGGATATCGCAGCACAACCCAGCGGGTATGCGGTATTCGTCGATCGACGTGGACTTTCTTCCAGACATGGTTATTGTAGAGTTCGATCTTGCTTGCCGGTAAGTCTTGCCATGCAAATGAATTTCGAATGCTGGTAAAACCTATATATACATCCATCTTGTCCATGCGAGCGCATTCGAATTCTGCCTGTAGCTCGAACTGTTCTTCCGGCGCATCCATAAATAGTGTTCTTTCGATCCGTCTGTCTCTCAAGGAAATGAAAGCAAGCGCTCCTGCTGCATGCACTTCTTCTATGAGAAGGCGCAAAAAGTCCGATTCGAGGTTCGAGTTTTCGATTAGCACTCTGTCGCCAGCATGCACTTTGGTCGAATAATTAACTAAAAGCCGCGCTAATCTTCTAAGTCTTTGATCTTCCATTTATACTTCCTTAATTAATAACCTTGATCTTGATAAGGATCTATATGTGCTCTCTTGAATGGCGCTCTATATGATAACCGATATCGAAAAATTCTTAAAAAGCGATCCATCCTTCGTAATAGTACACATATATAGAATAAAAAACCATTGACGCCGTTAAGAAACTGTAGTTAAAATGAAATATCCGTTTTCTGATAGGAGGACTGCATGACAACTCTCATTGCCTTGCTTGCCCTCGCGATATACCTGATATTCTATTTTGCATATGGTCGGGTAATCCGAGACAAGCTACTCAAGAGCAAAGAAGCGCCAGAAGCTCCATCCAAAAGACTTGAAGATGGAGTCGACTATGTGCCCACCAACAAGTATGTCCTGTTTGGTCACCACTTTGCTTCGATTGCAGGCGCAGGCCCGATTACAGGGCCGGCAATGGCAGTGGCTTGGGGATGGCTGCCAGGACTATTGTGGATTTGGCTCGGCAACATACTATTGGGCGCAATCCACGATTATCTTGCGCTGACGGCATCTGTCAGGTATGATGGCCGCTCGGTGCAATTCGTTGCCCAAGACCTTATGGGCAAAAAGGCAGGCACAACCTTTGGCTGGTTTACGCTCTTCCTCTGCGTGCTGGTTGTGGCAGCCTTTGGCGATATTGTAGCAGGCCAGTTTGCTGCGGATGGACGAGTCTTCTTTTCCTTCGTGTTCTTCTGTGTAGCCGCGGTTATTGCAGGCTTCGCCATGTACCGCTCAAAGCTCGGCCTAGGCTGGGGTTCTGTGATAGGAATTATATTGATCATCCTCGCCTTCTGGTTTGGCGACATGCTCCCCGTCAAGATGGGCAAGGAGATATATTTCCTCATCATCTTCGTTTACATCGTGTTAGCTTCAACTTTGCCAGTTAACCTCCTCTTACAGCCGCGCGATTATCTCTCTTCTTTCTTCCTGTATTTTGGACTGCTTGTAGGAGGCATATCAGCGCTTATCAGTGCAAAGCCCCTCGATTCGATCCCGGCCTTTACAACTTTTAGTGCCAAGCTTATTGGGCCCGCGGGCGCTCTTCAGCCCTCACCCTTCTGGCCTACTGTTCCTCTCATCATAGCCTGCGGCGCGCTTTCGGGCTTCCATTCTCTAGTGGCATCTGGCACAAGCGCCAAGCAGCTCAAAGAAGAGAAGGATGCGCTGTTCGTGGGATATGGCGCAATGCTGGTCGAAGGATTCCTTGCAACTCTTGTCATCATATCTATAGCCTCATTTGGAGCCGCCGCCCTTGGCGACAAGCTGATGGCCACTCCTGCGCTTGGCCGCTTTGTCCAATCCTTCGCAACGATGGTCAGCACAAATCTGCCGTTCTTGCCTATGAGTTTCATGACGCTCTTTACCGCGGTCTGGGTTTCGACTTTTGCGCTCACCACTCTCGATACGACAAATAGGCTTGGCCGCTATATAATCCAGGAAATGGCAGAGCCCCTCAAAGAAAAGAATCCAAGCAGGTATAAATTCTTCTCGAATAAGTGGGTTGCCTCGATTCTCATCGCCTTTTTGGGGATTTTCCTGGCCTGGTCTGGAGGCTACAGCACAATGTGGCCAGCTTTCTCTGGAGCCAATCAGCTCCTCGCCTCGGTTGTCATGCTGACCATGGCAATCTGGGTTAAGAAGAAGCTCAATCCGAAGTATGTCATGTCGGTACTGATTCCAGCCGCTTTTCTATGGATAACGGTTACGGTGGCGCTCATCTGGTATGAGATCGTCATTGTGCCCGTATTCTTCGCAGATGCAACTAAGACGATGAACATAATCACAGGAGTTATTGTAGGCGTCATCAACCTCTTTATGCTTATACTCAATTTCATGATGATCAACTCGTTCTTGAAGAACTATAAGCTGAAGCCAGAGACAGCCTGACAAATGGCAATTTCCGCCTGTCTTAGATCCGTTGGATTGCAAGGACAGGCGGATGCTGACAAGAAACAAAGAGCCGGAAGCCATGTGTTTTCCGGCTTTTTTATTCTATATTTAAGAAATCTGTTCTGCGACGATTAAATACAGAAACTGGAAGCTTGCCAATCTTGCTCTAAGCGCGCTATAGTTAGGCAATTGCAGTTAAGCCCAAAAGAAGTTGTCTTTAGATGAACCCAAAGGAAACAATAATGCCTAAGCGCTTTGGCCATATAGTCAAGAATATGTTCAACACCTTTGCTCAAGTAAATAGGGAAAAGGCAACTGGGATACTCGATTTTGAGCTCAAGGAGCTGGAAAACATCTTTACGCTTCTTATTCTTGGAGGCTTTGTGGGCTTGCCTTCGCCGCCATCTCCTATTGCCGTGGAATTATTGCCCTATATGGAAAGAGAGCTGATTATACTTCTCTCCAGGTCGGATCTTTCTCAGGACCCTCTGGGTGTATTGGCCAGTATGCTTGAAATAGACTAAGGAGTTTTTGTGCGCGATTCTATTTTCTTCCTTGGAAAGGGAGGCGTAGGCAAAACAACGGTCTCCAGCGCTTTTGCCCTAGCCTTGGCAAGAAGGGGTAATAGAGTTCTTGTAGTATCGCTCGATCCTGCACATAACCTTGGAGATTCTCTACAGTTAAAACTAAATGGAGAGCCAAAAAGAGTCGAACCAATGCTCGATGCGCTCGAAGTCGACCTAGCATATTGGGTGGATAGATATCTTGAAGAGAGCAAAGAAGAGCTCAAAGCTAACTATTCCTACAATACAGCCTTAAATCTTGATTCCTTTTTCAGTATCCTAAAGTATTCACCGGGTACAGAAGAATATGCAGTATTGTGGGCAATCGAAGATATTCGTCGCAGACTAGCACCTAAATACGATTTCGTGGTGTTTGATACACCGCCAACGGCTCTTACGCTTCGCTTTCTTTCTATGCCTGCTATTTCAGGCCTTTGGGTAGCAGAGCTTACAAAGCTTCGGGAGCGGATTCTTCGCGACCGCCAGACCATCGTCCGCCTGAACCCTCAGTCGCCAGTCGCGGAGAGCTGCGTGGACAAAGAAGATGATAAGGTCTATGGAAAGCTGAAAAATATAAGAACAAGACTCACATCCCTAGAGGCCTTGTTTGCAAAACAGAGTTTTATGAGCGTCATAGTAAACCCTGATGAGCTTTCGGTATCGGAAGCCATTAGAATCAAAGATGAATTGTCTCGCCTAGGAATTACACTCTCTGCTGTGTGCTTGAATAAGAAAGGCCTTTCGCAAGCAGAATGGGCGCTTGCTCCCGAATTTAACCAACTGCCACTATTCGCCTATGATTTTTCGCCAAATGGCATACACACAAGAGAAGACTTGGTTCATATTGGCATAGAACCATTCATAGACTATTTTCTTGGCAAGAGGAATGTAAAGAATGAATAATTTTTTGTTCTTCGCGATTTTTGCACTTGGCATTGGGGCGACTATTCAGTATTTCCTTGGAGTAAAGAAAAATCGCTGGATGGGAAAGAGCTTGTCAACTCAAGCAGAGGAAATCTTGAAGCCAAAAGATACTGATTATGTCAATATTGGCGGAGCGATTGGTTATAATTTCACTTATAAGCTGAAAGAACCATGGAAGAATGCAAAGGGCACTTTCACGCTGTTCCCTCGCCATTCTCTACTATATATGCCCATTTCGCTCATCGTTGGCAACTGCGATCGCTTTTATATGAATATCTTCACGGATAAAAAACTTGTGGGAGAAGGCCATATCATCGAAAAGGGGCACTCTCGCAGGGCCAAAATCGAAGGGCTTGAGGAAATGCACAAAGAGGAAGTTCGGCGTGCTGGAAAGACATTTATGCTCTGCTGGCGCTCGGTAAATCTAAAAGACAAGCTTCTCCAGACTCTCGATTCCATGCCCGATGCCTCATCGCTTACCCACTTCTGCTGCTACCCAGACAATAAGACATTATTCCTTTACTTGAAACCCAAAAAAGGCCAGATATCAGACAATCTAAGATTCTTTCTGGCACAATGCCCAACCTATTTCCGCCAGGAAAAGCCTAGCGAACCAAATAAATAGGCTGCTATCTCGGAATATATGGCGCGCCTACTGGATTGTCATATAAGATAAAAGCATACAAAGGGAGGTGGCTATGGATCCTGAAATGAAAAAGAAAATAGATGAGACCTTGGCCCAAGTAAAGGAGCCACAGTCCGATGAACCTATTGTAAATCTTGGACTCCTCGAGAAAGTCACCTATAGCGAGAAAGAAAAAACCATGTTAGTCAAGCTTGCAATCGGTACCCCTCGATGGCAATGCCCAGCCTGCTCCGCAATAAATGGAGTTGTAAAGGCAGGCATAGCACGCAGGGCTCAAGAGGCATTCGAGAAGGCCTTCCCTGATTTGAAGATCATTGTAGAATAACAAAACAGAACAGTAATCTATAATCTATAGCAAAATATAATAATAGCGCTATCCAGGCTTATTGTGTCACAATTATCATAATCGCCATAGAACTTCTTGCAACCAGCCTCATTTTTACCTATATTTGGTGATAGGAAAGCTACGAGGTTTTAGTAGACAATCAAGAGGGGAGGAAAAAGATGAGACGATTTTTTCTATTGGGATTATTGGTCGCTGCGGCCTTGCTCACAGGCTGCCCAGTAGATCAGAATCTTGAAGACATTGGGAATACCGACATAACTATTGACGATGTAAAAGGCGAGTGGCATTTTGAGAATGTCAAGATTGGCGAAACAACCTACGAGTATGTGCATCTATCAATACTCCCTCCTACAGAGGATTGGCCCTATGTTGGTGTCGATCTCCACTTAGGGCATGAGAATGCTTATGATGGACCGTTCTATATTGGCGATGGAACTATGGAGGGCAATAAATTTGCTGGCGACTATATTCAGCAAATCCCATATGACGATACTGAGCACAACTTGACAATCACTTTCTCTCTATTAGGTGAAGAACTCAGGGCTGAGTTCGATACGAAAGGGCCGCTGGAAGGTCTCGTTCTTAAGTATGGAATAAAATCGGAAGATTAGATAAGGAGCTGACAATGAAGAGATTTTTAGTATTTGGATTAGTGGTCGCTGCAACATTGTTGGTGGGCTGCCCAGTCAATCAGAATCCATCCAATATCACCGTCGAGGATGTGCTCGGCGAGTGGGATTTCAGCAATGTAACAATAAAAAATGAAACCTATGATAATGTCCATGTTTCGATTCTCCCTGCGCCCCATGATCAAGAATCATCATATAAAAATGGAGTTGACCTTCATATCGGCGATTGTTTTTATATGAGCGATGGGGATTTTTCTGGCAATGTATATACTGGGAAATATGCTTACCAGATATCGACGGCAGAGGGAAAAGGCTCTTCAGGGGATGAAGATGGATGGAACTTCATCTATAATATCACCGCGACTTTCTCTTTAATCGAAGATAAATTGCAAATCCAGATAGAGGCGGATGACCCGCTTGGCTCGTTTACTATTCAAGGTGGTACGAATACAAGCACTATGCAACAAACAACCCCTGCAGGCTTTGATGATATCGTTGGTACATGGGAGTTTCAGTGGGTATGGATACAAAACCAACCCGAAGAGGTTGATGGCGGTAGCCTCTTGTCCACCTGTACCTTAAAAATCAAAGATTATCCGCCCAAAGCCTTGGAATTGAAAGGTATCGATCAACATGGCTATGATTGCGATTATCATGGACAAATCATTCCTGGCGAAGAAAATAATATCTTTGAATATTCTTATTTATACAGTATAAAAAATACTCAAGGAAACCCCATCGCGGAATCCGAAGAAGCTCAAACAATCACAGTGCAGTTCTCTCTCGGAGAGAGCAAGCTCTTTGCAGAATTCGATGGAGATGGCCCTCTCAATGGCGTACGGCTCTATAATGGGGTCAAGCAGACTGAAGAAGGATAATAGTCGCGCACATGGTAGTTGCGCACATAGAGAGAATTTAAAACACAAAGAGGCAGGACGCACATCCTGCCTCTTTTTTAAAGAGCTATGGGTTAGTTCTTCTTGGATTCGAGTATCTTAGCAGCTTGATTGCGCTTGATTAGCTTTCTCTTTCGCTTTCCCATACAAGAAGCGCTTGATCTTCTGAGTCGGTGTTTTTTCGAAAGGCTCAGGGTGTAATTTAACGCGCTGAATACGCGAGAAGGCGGCAAGCCTTGAGTTCGCTTCCTTGCGGAGGTTCTCCAAAAGGCGCTCGATAGCTTTCTCAGTATCTGTCAAGGCTTGGTTTACACTTCCTGTAACGGATTTTTCAGCTTGGGCAATAGCCTGTCCAACACGCGAACCCAAATCTCCAACGGCATCGAGATGATCCTGTAGACGCGCTCCAATATTATCTAGGACCTCGCTCTTTAGGCATACTAGCGCCGTAAGCCCATCCTCCTCTTCCACTACAAGAGATTCTTCTACCTCAGGCATCTGATTGAGAATCGATTCGATCTCTTCGGGATAGATATTTTCGCCCGACGCACCTAGAATCATTGTCTTGAGCCGTCCTCGCACGAAGAGCCGACCTCTATTGTCGATCGACCCTAGGTCCCCTGTGCAGAACCATCCGTCTTCTGTGAAAGCTTCTTTTGTTCGAGCCTCGTCTTTCCAATAGCCTTTGAAGATATTTGGTCCTCTTGCTTGGATTTCACCTTCTCCAGTACTGGTCTTAGGATTGGCAATGCGCAACTCTACCCCCTTGAGCACTGGACCCGTGGAACGCAGAAAGGTCGCTTTGGGAGCGCAGCCCGCAATAAGAGGAGCTGTCTCAGTAAGGCCATAGCCTATCGCATAAGGAAAATGAGCTTTCTTGAGGAATTCCTCCACCTCAGCTGCTAGAGGCGCTCCGCCAATTCCAAAAAAGCGCAAATGACCACCAAAGGTCTTCTTTAGTTTCATTCCAGCTATACGGAGTATCAAAGGCCTCATGAGCTTGTTCTTGTACAATTTCATCCCATTTAGCTCGGGAGCGATGCCACTCTGGTATACTTTTTCGATAAC
>MWDY01000044.1 GCA_002070755.1 Spirochaetes bacterium ADurb.Bin110
ACGGCTAATTGCTTCATTAACTGGAGTAAGACTGACTGCTAGAGATTTGGCTATTTCTTTTTTGCTGATTTTTGAACCGGGCACGAGATCACCGTCAACTATCATTTGTTTTATCTTTTCATACACAGCATCTGCAAGAAATGAATTGTTGATCTTATCCATCAATTGCTCCTAATCTTAGGAATAGACGATTGTTATATAATAGATTCAATAGATTCAATGCGCGCTTTTAAACCAGTCAGATGCAATGTCATCGCAGCTTCGGCAGCATCAGCATCTCGTGATTCAATAGCCCTAAAAATCGATTTATGCTCATTAAGGCTTATGATTGGATCTTTAAGAAGACCGCGCTGATTTGATATTATCACAATATTGAATGATGAGATTATCTGGCCTAAAACCTTGTTCGAAGAAAGATCAACAATTCTCATATGGAATTGGTAATCAGCCTCTTTAATCAAAGATTGATCCCCTTTTGACACAGCTTCTTCATATTTGTTAAGACTTAAGCGAAATGCTTCCAATCCTTCGGGTGAATGATTCTTTGCTGCGTTTCTCGCTCCTAAGGGTTCGAGTCTCATTCTTATGTCAATATAATCCAACAATTCTTGTTTGCTACATTTATGAACGCAAGCTCCGCGCCTTGGAATCATATCTATTAGCATCTCTTTTTCTAGTTTTGAAAAGGCCTTCATCAAAGGAGTACGAGAGACGCCAAGCTTTTCGGCAAGTTCTTCTTGTCTTAGCTTTATCCCAGGAGCTAATTCTCCAGTTAGAATCATTTGTTTGAGTATTCTATATACTTGTTGATGCAGGTCTTCATATTGTAAAGCACTCATATCTTTATTATTCAATTCGACTACCTTCTTAATCAATAAAATTTCATTTAGCCTTAGGCAAATCCGCCACTAAAGAAGACTGACTAGCGATGAATTATCCCATTCAATAACAATAAATCATACTAAATGAAAAATTTGCTATTGACAAGTTGAAAAATTAGTATCATAAATTTTGTATGCAAAATTTATATTCTGACGAGGAGTGGCTCTATGGCTTTGCAAAGCGAATTATCACTTGAAGCTCGAACGGAAAGACTAAAAGCAATTGCCAAAACCCTTAGGCATCATGTCATAGATATGGTCTATACGGCTCAATCTGGACATATTGGAGGATCTCTATCCGCTGCGGATTTTGTCGCAGCTTTATACTTTGATATAATGAATATCGATCCATCGAATCCAAAATTGCCAGACAGAGACAGATTTATACTCTCAAAAGGTCATGCATGCCCAATTTGGTATGCAGCTCTCGCAGAGAGAGGATTTTTCCCTATAGAAGAACTAACAACATTGAGAAAAAATAATAGCAAACTTCAAGGGCACCCTATTGCAACATATTTGCCGGGACTCGATGCATCCTCTGGTTCGTTGGGAATAGGATTCGCAGAAGCAGTAGGAATTGCATTGGAAGGAAAATACCTTAATAAGAATTATAAAATATATGCGGTTTTGGGGGATGGGGAAATCAATGAAGGCATAGTCTGGGAAGCCTCACTTGCAGCATCAAAATATAAGCTTGATAACCTAATTGCAATACTCGATAAGAATAATCTACAGCTGGATGGAACCACTGATGATGTAATGCCTATGGAACCTCTAATCGATAAATTTTGCTCCTTTGGATATCAGGTCATGGAAATGGATGGCCATGATATGATTGATATACTTCTAACTCTAGAAAAAGCAAATAAAAACATTAGTCATCGCCCTATTATGATTATTGCTCATACAATAAAAGGCAAAGGTGTGAGCTTTATGGAGAACAAAGTAGAATGGCATGGAAAAGCCCCCAATGAACAAGAATATAGAGCTGCGTGTCTAGAATTGGAAGGAGAATCAAAATGAACTTTATGCCAGCAAAAATTCCTACAAGGCGAGCCTTTGCAGAAAGAATGGTAGATCGCGCAAGAGACGATAAGGATTTTGTCGTATTTGAATCCGATCTGGCAAAGTCAACCTATTCTTATCTTTTCCATGAAGCATATCCTAATCGCTATTTCAACATGGGCATAGCCGAGATTGGCACCTCGGCAATTTCAGCCGGAATGGCCGCCGAAGGGCGCACTGTAATAGTTTGCGGATATGGTGTTTTCATCACCATGCGTGCTCTCGAAGCTATCCGATCATTCATTTGCTATCCTCATCTAAACGTGAAATTCTTGTCTTCACATGGTGGACTGACTGCCGCTATAGATGGAGTCACACATCAAGCTACGGAAGATATAGCTTTTATGACTACATTGCCTAACATGAAGGTTCTTGCACCCGCCGATACAGAGTCGGCAAAAGCCGCATTCGATATCGCTCTTGCTACCCCTGGCCCAGTTTTTACACGTCTCATGAGAGATCCACTCTATGATTTCTATAGCTCAAAAGAAAGCTTTGTTCTTGGAGGATCAAAAACCATAAGAACAGGAAATGACATTACCATAGCTGCTTATGGAGATATGGTAATTCAGGCGCTCGAAGCCGCGGATATACTTTCTCATAAGGGGATCGAAGCTGAAGTAATCGATTTCTATTCAATCAAGCCATGGGACAAGGTAGCGCTTGAAAACTCGCTTTCTAAAACAAAGGCTCTCCTCGTAACAGAAAACCATCAGCGCAGAAATGGCTTTGGCTATGAGCTTGCGGTGTGGTGCCTTGAGAATAAACCAGTTCCAATATCTTTGATAGGATTAGAAGATACATTTGGAGAAAGCGGAGCTTATCTTAAGACTCTCAAAAAATTTGACATGGATGCGGATGCTATAGCCGAAAAAGCAGAAAAATTGATAAGCCGAAAAAGAATGGCTTAAATCTATTCAATAATTTGCTCAAAACAATGCATATTCATGCATTCGCCCCTTGACAGCGTTTCTATAAATCGTATACAAACTCTCCTCATATATTGAGCAATGAGCAACTAACCCGGCGTT
>MWDY01000045.1 GCA_002070755.1 Spirochaetes bacterium ADurb.Bin110
ATAGGAATCGCAACGGCAAAAGGACTATCTCTAGGGCTCGGAATTCCTATAGTGCTCGTCCCTACTCTAGATATATATGGATGGGCTTGGAAAGAACTCGAAGGCATGGTTGTGCCAGTTATCGATGCACGAAAGCATAGAGTCTATTGTGCTAACTACTTCCGCGGCCAAAGAATAGGTAATTTGATGGATATCGAGCTCATGCAGCTCATCCAAAAGATTAATGGCGAAGATAATGTTCATTTTGTAGGTCCCGATGCTGAACTGGCCGAGACTATCTGCTTAGAAAGAGAAGGATGGATATTACATAAGCCAGATCCGGAAAAGGAAATAGAATCTCTCTCTCTCCTTGGTATTAAGACATATATAGAAAAAGGCGGTGCTAGCGATACCGCAGGACCCATATATCTCCGTGAACCAGAAATAGGCGCTCCGATAGCGCGCTGATCAAATCTCCTTCAAATAAGCCCGACTGCGCTTATGCTGGCGCTTAGGATAATCTTTCCATATACTCTGAACCTTGATATTATCCTCGAGCTCGAGATTGGTCTCCGCATATTCAACACCTGCTTCCTTGGCACTGCGATGAAGCTCGTTCATAACTAGGGCAAGCACTCCCCGCGACTGGTATTCTGGACGAACCGCTACAAGATATAGATCAAGCACCTTTGGATTGCGCAGCGCCTTTAAGACATGATACCAACCTGTTGGAAAGAGCCTGCCTCTCGATTTATAGAAAGCTTCCGAAAGACTGGGCATAGCAATGCCGAATCCTATTAGGCGCTCCTCCTTGTCTACGAGAATCTTGGTAAAGCGCGGATCCACAAAGCCAAGATACTGCTTGATATAGTCCTCTACCTGCCGCTCACTCAAAGGCGTTGTGCCATAGAGATCCCCATATGCCTCATCTATCAATGCAAAGATCTCCTTGCCAAATTTTTCGACAATGACGCGCTTATTTTTCCATTCAAAAAGATGAACACCAGAGCGTTTTGCAAGCAGATCGGCCACATGTAGGACTTTTTCTGGAATCTCCTTAGGGGCGAAGATTTGGAATTGAAGCCAGTCTACGTCCTTTCGGTAACCAAGCATTTCCAAATGCTGAGGATAATATGGATAATTATAGATCGTAGCTAAGGTTGCGCACTCATCAAAGCCCTCTACAAGCATGCCTTCCCGATCTAGATCAGTAAAGCCCAAAGGTCCGTGCAGTGCCTTCATCCCCTTCGAAGCTGCCCATTTCTCAACAGTTTTAAGAAGCGAAGCAGATACATCAGTATCGTCGATGAAATCGATCCAACCAAAACGACCCCATTCCCTTCCCCATTTTTCTATAAAGCGGTGATTGATTATGCCGGCAATACGACCAACGATTTTATCGTCCTTCCATGCGGTCCAATATTCAGCCTCACAGAATTCGAAAGCTGCATTCTTATCTTTACTGAGGGTCCGCATCTCATCAAAGCGGGGAGCTGGCACATAGTTTGGTTTATCCCAATAAAGGTGCACAGGAAAATCTATAAATCGCTTCAAATCTCTCTGGCTTTCGACTTTTCTAATCTCAACAGCCATTCTTTCCCCCTTTTTCAATTTTCCATTCTTCGATGAACAGCTCATAAGCTGCGATTGTGGCCTCTGAGATTATATCACCAAGCGCACCACGGCCTAACCAATCATTTCCATCTAGGACATATAGGTGTACAAGTTGGTTTTCTACATCTTCAATCGAAAAGGCGGGATCAACAGCACGACGACGTTGTAGGCCATTCAGTGTCCCATCAAACACCTCTATATATTTTTGGTCACGCCAATCGGCCATTCAAACCCCAACTTCAAAGATCTTGCAAATTATAGCCCTAGAGTTCAAAATCTTACAAGGTATTGACCAAGGGGCATTTTTGAGATATACAACCACCTGCATGGCGGGATAGCTCAGTTGGCAGAGCAAGCGGCTCATATCCGCTGGGTCGTGGGTTCAATCCCCTCTCCCGCTAGGATGAAATAATTCATTGCGGTGCAAGAAATTAACTTGCACCGCTTTTTATTTTCTACAATACTTCAACAGTCAGGCAGGGCAATTTCTGCCATTTTTTCAGCTTTCTACAGTTTTTCTACAAAACTTCTTGTCACCGGATGAGATCACTGTTCTTTTTTTAGTATTTATATTTTATAGCTTCCCAGATAAAGCGTAACAACGTAACATTTTGCGATAATTATTGATATTATATAGAATTAAAACGTTACCTTTATGTTACTGTTACGTTTTGAAAGCGTAACATTTCCAAAGGATGCTTTGCCTTTCCGGTGCTCATGCCAAGGCTCTCGGCGATGATCTTTTGTGTGTTATGCGGCGGCTCTAGGGTTTTATCATTTATTGATAAAACCCCAAGCTGGATTGCCAGCCTCTCTTTAGCGGATCTAACTTTTTGTCATTTATTGATAAAAGGTCGGTGCGCACTAGCTCGGCCTGCGCAACCTTTCCGGTGCTCATGCCAAGGCTCTCGGCGATGATTGCCCGCGTATTGTGTGGCTGATCGGTTTTGTCATTTTTTGACAAAAGCGATTTTGCTGCTCCGATTTGTTATTAAATGACAAGTCGGGCTCTTTTTTATATTTTCCGATGAGTAAATTGGCCTCTCTTTTTGCCTTGCCAATCTCCAGCAAATCCTGCTTGTCAGGCTTGATGCCGTTTTTCCTGCCGCTCCAGCTTTTTCAGCGTGCGGAAGTCGCGCTGCCGCGTGTTCAGGCAGGCGAACCAAACCCTCGATGAGATCCAGCCCGCATCGATCCGCTTGCCGCTCTCCGGCCAGCCCTGCACTTGCTCCATCAGGTAGATGGTCGCGTCCGTGATCATCGCCTCGATTCGCTCGTCATCGATGCCCAAGCCCCGGCATTGCGATTGCACAGTCTTCGCGGCGTGCTCTTGTAAGGTAAGCCACAGTTTTTGCCAGTCTGCAACCGCCCGGCTCTCGGCCCAGCGCTCATACAACTGCAAGGCCTGCGAATAATCCCTATACCTTTTGACCTTGCCAACGACAGGAAGATCTTCCATCCAGCACCTCAAAAAAAAGGCGCCAGCTTTTGCCAGCGCCCGACCATTTGCC
>MWDY01000046.1 GCA_002070755.1 Spirochaetes bacterium ADurb.Bin110
CTTATGAGCATTATGATCGCGCGTGCAATGGGGGCAAGCAGAATCTTTGCAAGCGGCAGTGGATTTCGTTTGCAAATAGCCGAGCAATTAGGCGCCATTCCCATTAATTACAAAAATGAAGATGTTGTTGAGCGGATTAAAGAGCTTACAGAGGGTCTTGGTGCCGCAAGGGTTATCGAATGTTCGGGGACACCCGACGGTGTAAAGCAGGCATGCAAAGCTGTTGCTAAGGGGGGTACGATCTCAATGATTAGTCTCCCCTCAAAAGAAGTAGATATTCCTATTAGGCGGCTTGTACTCGATGAGATCGATCTAAGGGGGAATAGGGCCAATCCGAATACACTCGAGCCCGCCATTGCAATGGTTCAGGAAAACCATATCGATCTTGAAAGGCTCATAACCCATTCTTTCCCTCTTTCAGAATTTTCGGAGGCTCTCGATATATTTGTCTATCGAAAAGATAATTCCTTAAAGGTGGTTCTAAAGCCAAATGATTGAGGATAGCTCCGATGGATGATAAGACTTTGTACAGACTGGATTCCATTGCTAGACAATTGAGAAGACTGATCATAGAAACGGCTCATACTGCGGGAGCAGGGCATACCGGCGGATCGCTTTCCGAAGTTGAAATATTGACAGCGCTCTACTTTTCTTTCTTGAACATTGATCCCGAGCATCCAGATTGGGAAGACAGAGATCGGTTCGTTCTGTCGAAAGGGCATGCATCTCTTGGATATTATGCAGCCCTTGCACAGAGGGGATACTTCCCAATCGAAGAGCTGAAAACTTTCGATAGAGAGGATTCTGCCTTGCAAGCACATCCCGACATGCATAAATGCAAGGGTGTGGATTTTTCAACCGGATCGCTTGGTCAGGGGCTCTCTATTGGTGTTGGCATTGCGCTAGGAGCCCTAAAGAAAAACAAAAGAATAAGGACTATTGTCCTCTTAGGAGATGGAGAATGCCAGGAAGGGCAGATCTGGGAAGCGGCTATGTTTGCTGGCAGCAAGCATATTGCGAAACTAATTGCCATTGTGGATTACAATAAAGTGCAACTATCGAATAGGGTGGATGAGAATATAAGCCTAGAGCCTTTTGCAATCAAATGGGAAGCATTTGGCTGGAATGTACTTTCAGTGGATGGGCACGATATAGCTGAATTGCTTTCTGCATTGTCTCAAGCAGATTACATGTCAGAACAAGGACCTGTGGCAATTATTGCAAATACCATCAAGGGTAAAGGTGTGTCCTTCATGGAGGGCAAGTTTGAATGGCATGGCAAGGCTCCAAACGATCAAGAATATATCGAAGCCTTAAAAGAGCTTAGCCTAAGGTAGAAGGATGAGGATGAAATTAGGAGAAGAGATAGCGCAAAGGCTTGCTTTTGGACAAGCATTGGTTGAACTAGGAGCAGAAAAACCTAACATGCTCGTCCTTGACGCAGATGTAGGGCCATCAACGCAAACGCAGCTCTTTGGTCACGCATTTCCTGATCGATTTATAGAAGTCGGAATTGCCGAACAGAATATGATTGGCATTGCAGCCGGATTGTCAACCCTTGGCTTTATCCCATGGGTATCGACATTTGCGGTATTCATGACCAAAAGAGCTGGTGATCAGATCAGAAACTCAGTCGCGCATACAAAAGCCAATGTCAAGATAAATGGCGCCTATGGTGGATTGCCTACTGGTAGGGCAGGGGCAACTCATTCGGCGGTCGAGGATCTTGCAGTGATGCGTGCAATGCCCAATGTCATTGTAATGGATCCTGCAGATCCACAAGAAGCCCTAGTATGTGCGCGATTGGCAATGGAAATTGAAGGGCCAGTATATGTACGGACGGTAAGATGTTCCGTTCCTGTCATTTTTCCGGAAGATCACAAGATTGAGATTGGCAAAGCGGTCAAGCTGCATGAGGGAAAGGATATCGCAATAATCTCATGTGGAATGATGACTCCTCGCGTGCTGAAGGCTGCAGAAGAGCTTGAGAAGAAAGGTATATCAGCACAAGTTCTTCACATGGCTACAATAAAACCAATCGATGTCGAGGCCATTTGTGATGCCGCGGAATCGATTGGCAAGATTATCACAGTAGAAAATCATTCTATTATCGGTGGTCTAGGTGGAGCTGTATGTGAAGTCGTTTCAGAATTTGCCCCTTGTCATGTAAAGAGATTAGGATTCCCTGATGTTTTTCTTGAGAGTGGCGACGACGAAGCATATTTTCATCGTTTTGGTTTGGATATAGATGGTATTGCCTCTACAGCAAAATCACTCGCAGAAGAAAGAAGGAGGACGAAGAATGTTCATTAAGACATTTGGGCAGCTGAATAAGGATATGTATGAGGAATGCGGTGGCAAGGCATCTCATCTTGGAGAACTCACCAATTTGGGCCTCAACGTGCCGCCTGGATATACAGTACTTGGAAAGGCATATTATCATCATGTTGAGGCAGATAACTTAAAAGAAAAAATCCGCACCATTGTCGCTATCATTGATTTTGATAAGTACAAAGATGCTGAAAACAAGACACAGAAGATTAGGGATCTAATAATCGCAGCTCCGATGCCGGCAGAAATCGAAGAGGAAATCGTAAAATACTATCAAATGCTGCCAGGAGAAAAAGATCCTTTCGTTGCAGTGCGTTCTTCGGTTGCAATAAAGGACTCTTCTATCTCGTCTTTTCCTGGTCTGATGGATACGTACCATTATGTCAAAGGTGCTTCTCAAGTAGTTGAAAAGGTAAAAGAGTGTTGGGCTTCCGTGTGGTCGACTAGAGCTGCAATCACACGATACAACAAAAAATTGGATCATGAAAAAGCAATCATTGCGCCGACCATCCAGCTTATGGTGAATTCAGAAGTAGCTGGCGTTGCATTCACCATGAATCCAGTTACCAAGGCAAAAGACGAAATAATGATCGAATCGAATTGGGGCCTGGGTGAGACTGTTGTTTCCGGAAAAGCGACAAGTGACCTCTATATAGTGGACAAAAAGACTACAGAAGTTAAAAGTCAAACCATTGCAAACAAAGAAGATTCATATGTACAGGCAGAAGGAGGTGGAGGCAAATGGATCAAGGTAGAACCTTCCAAAGCCAAAGCTGCTACACTAACGCCAGACATGATCAAAGAATTATGCCGAGTCGCACACATCATAGAAGATCATTATGGGTATCCACAGGATATCGAATGGGCATTTGAAAAGGGGCAGCTCTATATACTTCAAGCGAGAAAAGCACGTGCGAGTGGTGAATGAAACCCATAAAATCAAGGAGCAGATATATGAAGTTATTTTCTGAAGAGATGCTGAGCGTAGAAGCTGCGTTGCGAATCGATGTGGTAGGGGGAGAGCCAAGAGAGCATGTCCTCGAAGAGATGACTTTTCTCAATTATCGTCTTGCCGATGTAAGACTCAGATCTGAAATAAAGAAGCAAAAACCCGATATAGTATGGAAAATTGAAGCCTCACACAAGGCTATCCATTACGATGGAGCATTGCTGAACCTGGATGGAGCATGGGAACAAGGAGAATTGAACAAGATAGTTGTAAGCATGCTTGCCCTTGAAATGGAAAAAACAGGCTTGCACCCATTTCATTCGTCTTCTGTAAGATATAAAGACAAGACAATTCTCTTTATTGGTGGAGAATCGAATCAT
>MWDY01000047.1 GCA_002070755.1 Spirochaetes bacterium ADurb.Bin110
TACATCAGCGACCACGAACTCACCTTGCCGCTCTACCCCACCATGACCGACGCCGAAGTAGATCTTGTCTGCGATTCGCTAGAAAAGAATTTGCCCAAGTGCAGAGGATGATATAGTGATTTTAGCTTGTATACAATCATCCAGTAAATCCAGTATCATCCTGTAATTCTGTCTAAAATCTTATTATGGATGCAATACTAAACCTTATCGGTCGCGATGTTGATTTGTTTGCTGCCGACATCGCCACCCACGAAAAACAGCTTTCCTCCCTCGTGCAAGGTTCACGCTTTTTAGTGATCGGCGGCGCAGGTTCGATCGGCCATGCGGTCACCAAAGAGATCTTTGCAAGGAAGCCCAAACTCTTGCATGTTGTCGATATCTCAGAGAACAACATGGTGGAGCTCGTGCGCGATATCCGTTCGTCGCTCGGGTATATCGAAGGCGAATTCGCCACCTTTGCAATCGATGCAGGCAGCGATATCTTCGATGCCTGTATCGCCAATGGCCCAGGCTACGATTATGTGCTCAATCTATCGGCGCTCAAGCATGTGCGCAGCGAAAAGGATCCGTACACGCTCATGCGCATGGTCGATGTCAATATTTTCAATACCGATAAGACAATGCGGCAGGCAGCGGCGATGGGCAGCCGCAAATACTTCTGCGTGTCCACCGACAAAGCCGCGAACCCTGTCAACATGATGGGCGCCTCCAAGCGCATCATGGAGTACTTCCTCATGCGCCTAAGCGTGGAAGTGCCGGTTTCTACGGCGCGCTTTGCGAATGTTGCCTTCTCCGATGGTAGCCTCCTTTTTGGCTTTAATCGCCGCATGGAAAAAGATCAGCCGCTCTCCGCGCCGAACGATGTGCGCCGCTATTTTGTCACGCCCAAGGAATCAGGCGAGCTCTGCCTTATGTCCGCTCTTCTCGGCGAAAATCGCGATCTCTTTTTCCCCAAGCTCGATCCAAATGAGAACCTCCTCACCTTTAGCGAGATCGCCGTGCGCTACCTTGCAAGTCGTGGTTACGAGGCGGTGGAATGCAGTAGCGAAGACGAGGCGCGCTCGCGCGTTGCGGAGCTTAAAGCGCAGCACAAATGGCCGGTCTATTTCTTTAAAAGCGATACCACCGGCGAAAAAGACTTTGAGGAATTCTACACCGAGCGCGAGATGCTCGACATGAATCGCTTTGCGTCGATTGGTGTCATCAAGAATAAACCCGAGTACGATGCTGCGGCACTCATCTACTTTGAAGATACCATTCGCGCTATGCGCCACCGCGGCGCATGGACTCGCCAAGAGCTTATCGATATCTTCAACGCCACCATTCCCGAGTTTGCGCACAAGGAAACCGGCAAATTCCTGGACGGGAGAATGTGATGGAGAGGATATGATGCGCAACGCCGCCCTGATTCGCTTTTTTGATATCCTTTTTTCTGCGCTTGCCATCGTCGTCCTTTTTCCTTTTATGATTCCGATCATGATCGCGCTCAAACTCACCGGCGAGCACTACATCTTTTACCTGCAAACACGCGTCGGTAAAGGCGGCAAGGACTTCAAGGTGCTCAAATTCGCCACCATGCTAAAGGATAGCCCCAACCTGCCCGGCGGCGTACTCACCCAGAAGAACGATCCGCGAATCCTCCCCATGGGTAAGTTTTTACGCAAAACCAAGATCAATGAGCTACCACAACTCGTCAATATTCTTATTGGCCAAATGAGTGTCGTCGGCCCGCGCACTCAAGCGCGCCAGCACTACGAACTCTATGCCGACGACGTGAAAAAAGAGATCGACAAAGTCCCGCCAGGCCTCTCCGGCATCGCGTCGATTGTGTTCCGGGACGAAGAAGCACTCCTAGACCAGGTGCAAGGCGAGCGTAACCATTTACACGACACCATCATCGCCCCTTACAAGGGCCAGCTCGAAGTCTGGTGGGTCCACCATCGCACGCTTGCTAACTACTTCAAAATCATCATCCTCACTATGATCGTGCTCTTTTTCCCCCACAGCAACTTTTATCAAAAATGGTTCAAGGATCTTCCCCCTATGCCCAAGGAGCTGCAAGAAGTTTTATGACTAATCCCGTAAATCCAATAAAATCCTGTTATCCCGTCAACTATCCAGTAAATCCACTCCCTTGGAGGAAGCAGTGAGCGAGGCGCGGAGTTTCTCCAACATTCTTGTCACCGGTGGAGCGGGGTTTATTGGGTCGAACTTTATCCACTACCTTTTCGCCGACTTGGGATTCAGCGGTCGGGTGGTCAATCTCGATGCGCTCACCTATGCGGGCAACCCGCAGAACCTTTCGGATATCGCTGCGCAGTACAAAGACCGCTACGTGTTCGTCCATGGCGATATTCGCGATGCAGCGCTCGTTCAAAAGCTTTTTGCGGACTACAACATCGATGCGGTGGTGCACTTTGCCGCAGAGAGCCATGTGGACCGCTCGATTTTAGACCCGCAATCCTTTATCACGACCAATGTGATGGGCACCTACACGCTTTTGGAAGCGGCTCGGCAGGCATGGAAAGGTACTGCTGCTCCTGTGCTCTTCCACCACATTTCGACGGACGAAGTGTACGGCAGCCTCGGCGAGGAAGGCGCCTTTAAGGAGACGACACCCTACGATCCGCGCTCGCCCTATTCCGCGAGCAAGGCCTCAAGCGACTTTTTTGTCAAGGCCTACAGCCACACCTACGGCCTTCCTATCACCATCTCGAATTGTTCCAACAATTACGGGCCCTATCAGTTTCCGGAAAAGCTCATTCCCCTTATGATTCTCAACATGCTGGAGGGCAAGCCCCTGCCAATCTACGGCGACGGCAAGAACATTCGCGACTGGCTGTACGTGGTCGACCACAATGCTGCGGTGTGGACCATCATGACGCGCGGAACTATCGGAGAGACCTACAACATCGGCGGCGAGAACGAGTGGGAGAACATAAGGCTCCTTCATCGCCTTATCGAGATTGTGGCCGAGGAGACAGGCAATTCCGTGCGGGAGCTTGAAGGGCTCATCACCTTCGTCAAAGACCGGCCTGGCCACGACCGCCGCTACGCCATAGACTGCTCCAAGCTGAAAAATGAGCTAGGCTGGAAACAATCGGTGAGCTTTGACGAGGGCTTGCGCCACACGGTGCGCTGGTATTTGGACAACCCCGAGTGGATCGCCTCCGTGCGCTCCGGCGCCTACCGCGCCTGGATTGCCACCAATTACGAGAATCGTGCATAATCCTGTTCATCCAGTATCATCCTGTCATCCTGTCTCAATTCTATTTTCTATGTAAAGAATAAAGATGATCACAGTTTGCTCTGAAATAGTATAGAAAAGCCGATAATTGCCAATTCTGAATCGATAAACCTCTTTGTAGGTTCCTTTTAGCCTTTTTATGTTTGGGCCAAAGTAGGGGTTCTCTCGTAAGAGTGGGTAAACGTATTCCTTGATCTTCTTAGAGAGGAAACTGTACTTTGGTGATTGGATTTTCTTCTTGAAGGTTTCAGTCTCTGCAATTCTTAAATTAGTCAATTATTGTGTACCTTCCTGCAGCAACATCGTCCAATCCCTTTTTAATATCCTTTTCGAAGGCGAGGACCTCGTTCATTTCATCATCATCGACGACTGTCTCGTTCAGAGTATAGTTCAGCGCGGCGAACTCAAGATAATTGGAAATAGTACGTTTTTGTCCTTCAGCGGCTTTTTTGAGGATGGTATAGACAGTGTCGTCGATTCTTACGGTAATTGTCTTTGCCATAGCAGTCTCCTGTATTCAATAGTATTCAATATAATTCAAAATGTCAAGAAATTTGATAAGGGAGAGGTAGTTAAAGTCATCGGTTCATCCTGCATCATCCTCTCATCCTGTCAAGAATTATCCCGTTCATCCCGTCTAATCCTGTAATCCTGTCTAAATATACAACTTGACTATCTTGTCATGTTGTACTATCATAAGACTATGAAAAATTTGCCTGTTGCTGAGGTTCGGTCGAAATTCTCTTCTGTTCTCAAAGATGTCGCAGAAGGGGAG
>MWDY01000048.1 GCA_002070755.1 Spirochaetes bacterium ADurb.Bin110
TCGCCGGAATATGGTATGGAATATCGGCCATACTATCTTGCGAAAGAGTGGGTTGCTGCAGGGCACGAGGTTACGATCGTGGCTGCTTCGTATTCTCATCTGAGGAACAGGCAGCCTTCCGTGCATGGCAAACTGACATTCGAAATGATCGATGGCATTCAATATGTCTGGCTACCGACACCCAAATATGAACAAAATAGCGCTAAAAGAATTGTCAATATAATTGAATATATTCGCGGCCTTTATTCAGTGCCGAATTTTCTGGGTGAGTATCCATTCGATGCTGTCATCGCCTCATCGACATATCCTTTCGATAATGATTTTGCCCATCGCATGGCGGTCAAATGGGGCGCGGTCCATGTCTATGAGGTGCACGATTTGTGGCCGCTGTCACCTATTGAATTAGGGGGATACCCTCGTTGGCATCCTGCAATCATCGTCACGCAGGCTGCAGAGGATCGCGCGTACCGAAATGCTGATTCGGTTGTATCACTGTTGCCGGCTGCAAAAACTTACATGATGAGCCGTGGTCTTAAAGAAGATAAATTTCACTATATCCCAAATGGAATTGCAGTCGACGAATGGGATAATTATGTTGGTTCTTCAACCTCATTTTGGGAAGAAAAACTTGAAGCAGTTAAAGGCAAGGATATTTTGATTGGCTACGCCGGAGCGCATGGTATCGCAAATGCACTTGATACTTTTATCGATGCTGCAGTCCAACTTCCTAATTATGGCTTTGTGCTATTAGGACAAGGGCCTGAAAAAAATAGATTACAAAGGAAAGTGGAAGAGAAAAAATTGGGCAATGTGTTGTTCATTGATTCGGTACCAAAAAGTTATGTGCCAGACTTTCTAAACTATATGGACATTTTATATATTGGTTTGCAACGCCAATCGCTTTTCAGGTTTGGAATAAGCCCCAATAAGCTAATGGACTACATGATGGCAGGAAAACCGATTATTTGTGCCATAGATGCAGGGAACGATATAGTTGGAGAAGCGGGTTGTGGCCTAACAATCCAACCTGAAAATGTTGAAGCACTTGTACAAGCTGTTCATAAAATATCATCACTGGATAAAGCTAGCCGAGACAGAATGGGTTTGCTGGGGCGCGAGTATATCAAGAAGCATCATGATTACCATATACTTGCCCAGCAGTTTATATCAATATTGCAGGAGACAAAAAACAAAAAAATGCGCTGTCGTATCTAGGGCTAATTCACGTAGATTTTAAAATTTCACTTTGCGAGGTTTTTTAGCGGAACAGAAGGAGAAAAGCATGTCAGAACCAATTCAATGGAAAGTGCAGCTTTTTAAGCTCAATTACGATGAGCGTGAATATAATGCGGTGCTGGAGACACTCAAGTCCGGCTGGATTACGATGGGGCAGCGCACGGTGGATTTTGAACATGCTCATTATATTAGGCAGTCGCTCAAAGGCGCAGATTTTGTCCATACTTTAGAGAAAACTTATTCAGAGCGAGGTGCGCCAGAATCCGTTCGTATCGACAATGGACCTGAATTTGTGTCAAAGGAGCTTGATCTCTGAGCATATAGTAGTGGGATCAAGCTAAGCTTTTCATGTCCCGGGATTACAACGAGCCCCGACCGCATAGCTCTCTTGGGCATAAAACGCCTAAGTAATTCACATCCCTGGCATGTGCCTCCAAGAGCCTGTCAGGCTGATTTTTTAGCGTGAAAAATGTTCATAAACTGGTTGACTATCAGTTCTCGTTTTAAAAAGCTGGCTATATGGCCTAGACATGTATGGCAACTTTAAACTGACGCCTTGGGCGCAGAAAAAATCGAATAAAAGAGGTGAGGCTATGATGGAAATATACAAGGCTATGATAGAATATTTTGATAATAAAGTAGATTAGGCACTCGGTAACTCCTAACGCATAAAGTGTTAGGATGGAGAAGTGAGAAACTACAACAGAATAAGCAGCAAGGTTAGAGAAGAAATCATGGTCTACCGTGCCAATGGAGACAACCAGGTAACCATAGCCAAGAAGACAGGCTATAGCCAATCAGCTATCTCCCGGGAATTGAAAAAGGGTGAAGATCGCGAAGTCTATAATCCTTTCCTGGCTCAAAGAATAACCGACACGTGCGGAACAAGAAGATCTCGTACGCTAAAGATAAACGATGCAACAAGGCAGGTGATCCAAAACCATCTGGCGATCCGTTGGTCGCCCTACCAGATTGCGGATTTCCTGCAAAAAAGCGCAAATGATGCTACAGTAGTCCCTGTGAGTGAGAAGACAATCTACAACTACCTTCACTTTCACATGAAGGGAGAGCTGAAAGAGCTTGCGCTTCAGCAACTTCGTCAGAAAGGAAAGAAACGCAGCGCAAAGAGCGCCGAGAAGCGTGGAAAGCTCGCAAACATTACGCTTATTGATGAAAGACCTGAAGAAGTGAATGATCGCACAGTTCCCGGCCACTGGGAAGGCGATTTGATCATCGGGAAAGACCATAAATCAGCCTTAAGCGTTATTGTGGAACGGCAAACGCGCTATGTGCTGATTGATCGGCTTGAAACCTATACCGCGCCGGAAGTCAGGAAAAGCATCGAGAAGCGATTAAAGACGTTGGAACCTCAGCTGATGAAAAGCATTACGTGCGACCAAGGGAAAGAGATGGCTGAACATGAACGACTGGCTACTTCCATTAAAATGAAAGTCTATTTCTGTCATCCGCATTCGCCTTGGGAAAAGGGTACCTGTGAAAACACGAACTTCCTGATCCGTGACATGCTCGATGGTGAAACTGACTTCAGGAAGCTTTCGCAACGATCGATAACAAGGATAGCGCGGCTGCTCAATGAACGGCCTAGACAAACGCTTGGGATGTATACGCCCAAGGATAAATTCAATGAATTATGCGTTAAGAGTTACTGACGGCCTTATATAAGGTTATTTGATAAAAATGATGTTCGAGTTGAAGGGTGGTTTAAGGGAGAGTTATTAGTATTCTTTGACCGATTAAAAAAACAGAATACAATTCAAGATTACTTTAGAGAAAAGCGTATTAGAGTTGGTAAAAGAAGAAGACAAATCGATTTTGAAATAAAATCGAAAGATATTGCAAATTTGATAGAAATCAAAGCGATGCCTATTGGAAGAAGGCAAAATACTCCGAGAAACCTGAGATTTTATTTTACAGAAAATAATAATGGTATTCTTAATGATTTTACAAAGCTTGAATCAATAAATATGGAAAATGCCAATAAATGGATAATTGGTTTTATTTATCCAAAACCAACAAAAGAAGAATGGTCAAGTGAAATAGCGAGAATTAATTATGGGTGGATTCTTAGAACTGAGTTAGAAAAATTTCAAGATGACTATTATGTAGCAATTTGGGAAAAGGCTTAACATATATAAGGGGAATGATATACCGAATGCCATGAAAGTGAAGTATATTCAGGAGAGCCCGTATCTTCAGCACTTATTAGGGTATGACGAGTACAAGTCGAACTTCCTTATCTATAGGATACGAGAGAACCTGCGATACTGTCAGGAATACGGAATGGAATTATCACGACTGAAGCTTAGGCGTCCATTCAAAGATAGCCAGAAGAATAGAGAGCTACTGCGGGAGCGTCGACAAATAGAACGTGAAGATGAAGGTACGAAGGCTGTGTCTGCAGGGATTCTTAATCATAAGCCAAAACAAGAAGACAACAAGGCCGAACTGAGTGCGCTGCAATTCCGCCATATTTGGTTTTTTTAGTAGTCATGTCCTTTGTGCCATCATGCTTTTGTGTTTGCAGGTCAGTCGATTAGGAATTGCAGTGTATGAAAAGACAAAGTCTATGATTGAAATAACGAAAGCAAATGCTCAGAGTTGCCGGGATTTTCAAAAGGCAGCGAATCCGAATCAGACTCCAGTCTACGAACTGAATCCCTATACAAATGTCGATGAGCTTGTCAGTGCAATCGAGAAATTTAGCCAAAGCGAGTAGCGGTGCGCAAAACGGGAGGCACATATATGTCAGAACCAATTCAATGGAAAGTGCAGCTTTTTAAGCTCAATTA
>MWDY01000049.1 GCA_002070755.1 Spirochaetes bacterium ADurb.Bin110
ATCATTCAGAAGTATGGTTGCTCGAAATTGAATATCCCCTCACCGTCGGGGAATATTGGTCTTGTTTTTTCTCTTGGAAAATTCGAGATAGAAGGAAAAACAAAAGTAATTGATAGAATCGTGATAGAAGAAAGAAGGATTATCGTCACAATTGGCGGTAGTTCAGATGATGCAAGGATACTGATGAAAGATTTGCTCTCTCTGATAGCCTCATTCGAGACAAGGCATGAAGTTCGCCCGATCATACCGGTCATCGAGATCGATGAGTCACAATCTACAGTGGAGCTTGCGATTGATTTTCATCGCCTGCTGTCAGGTTCGATTTCAGCCAATATCCCCGAAGTATTTGGCTCGTTGACAAATGTTGCTCCACCTTCGATGCGAGCTGCCATTACACCATCCGCTTTGCGATTCAAGATACGCTATCTGGGAGAAAATGAAGATTTGAAAAAACACTCAATCTCAATGGCCGATAAATATGTATCAATTGAGGCCCGTGAAGGAATCGGTATCGATGCGCGGATATTTTTTGCATCAGCTCCTGTAAAATCTGATTCTTTGTTGGAATTCCTGCGATATTTTGAAAACGGGGCTTGACCCCAATTTTAAATTTGATTTTGAAAGCGGCAATCATGGATTTCATACTTGATCTCATAGGGCGCTCCAAGGAGCTCTTTGCCACTGACATTTCCACCCACGATCAAGAACTTTCCTCCCTTGTCCGGAGCTCGCGCTTTTTGGTCATCGGCGGTGCTGGTTCGATCGGCCAGGCAGTCACTAAAGAAATCTTTGTCCGAAGGCCAAAGCTTTTGCATGTGGTCGATATCTCAGAGAACAACATGGTCGAGCTCGTGCGCGATATTCGCTCGTCGCTCGGGTATATCAAGGGAGAATTTGCCACCTTTGCCATCGATGCGGGTAGCGATATCTTCGATGCCTTTATCGCTGGTGGGCCTGGCTACGACTATGTGCTCAACCTTTCGGCGCTCAAGCATGTGCGTAGCGAAAAGGACCCGTACACGCTGATGCGCATGGTCGATGTCAATATCTTCAATACTGACAAAACGATGCGCCAGGCAGCAGCGATGGGCGCGCACAAGTACTTTTGCGTGTCCACGGATAAAGCCGCCAATCCCGTCAACATGATGGGCGCCTCAAAGCGCATCATGGAATATTTCCTCATGCGCCGCAGCGTGGAAGTGCCGGTCTCCACGGCGCGCTTTGCCAATGTCGCCTTCTCTGATGGGAGCCTTCTTTATGGCTTCAATCGCCGGATGGAGAAAGACCAGCCGCTCTCTGCGCCGAGCGATGTGCGGCGTTACTTTGTCACGCCCAAAGAATCAGGCGAACTCTGCCTCATGTCCGCGCTCCTGGGCGAAAATCGCGACCTCTTTTTCCCCAAGCTCGATCCAACGGAGAATCTCCTTACCTTTAGCGAGATCGCCGTGCGCTATCTTGCAAGCCGCGGCTACGAAGCCGTGGAATGCGGTAGTGAGGACGAAGCCCGCGCGCGGGTGGGCGAGCTCAAAGCGCAGCACAAATGGCCCGTCTATTTCTTCAAAAGCGATACGACCGGCGAGAAGGACTTTGAGGAATTTTATACGGAGCGCGAAACGCTCGATATGAGCCGCTTTGCTTCGATCGGCATCATTAAAAACGAACCCAACTACGATGCCGCGGCGCTCACTCACTTCGAGGACACGATCCAAGCCATGCGTAGCCGTGGCGCATGGACCCGCCAGGAGCTCATCGATCTTTTTAATGCCACCATCCCCGAGTTTGCTCATAAAGAGACCGGCAAATTCCTGGACGGGAGAATGTGAATCGAGGGGTATCAAAGGAATCAATATTTATGTATAAATGAGGCAATAAAATTAAAGATCAGTATAAGAAAAAATTGTTGTAAAGGGGGGCCTCTTCAAAAATGACTATTGAGACGCAGATGCGTCTGACACGATTTATCGATATCGTGATCAGCTTCATCGCCATTGTGATCCTGCTCCCCTTCATGATTCCTATTATGATCATTCTCAAGCTGACAGGGGAGCATTACATCTTCTATCGTCAACCCAGAGTCGGCAAAGGTGGGAAAGATTTCTACGTGTTCAAATTCGCGACCATGCTGAAGGATAGCCCCAATATGCCGGGAGGAGTGCTCACCCAGAAAAACGATCCCCGAATTCTTCCTTTTGGTCACTTTCTTCGAAAAACGAAAATCAACGAATTACCACAGCTTGTCAATATCCTCATTGGTCAGATGAGTTTTGTAGGTCCTCGGCCTCAAGCGAGAAAGCATTATGAGCTCTATCCAACTGAAGTACGCGAAGCAATCGACAAATTTCGGCCAGGACTGACAGGACTCGCCTCGATGATCTTTCGCAATGAATCCGAGATACTGGACAAAGTGGACGCAGACAGAGATCATTTCCACGATACCGTGATCGCCCCTTACAAAGGCGAACTTGAGCTTTGGTATAGCCATCATTGCGGCTGGCGTTCCTACTTCCTGCTTATCGCGCTCACTATCTGGATGCTCTTTCGCCCAGACGACTCAAAAGCCTGGAGACATTTCTATCACGATATTCCGAAACCTCCAAAGGAATTGGAGCCTTATCTCTAAGAACGAGGCAGCTTTCTACTCATTTGTTCAGCAGCAGATTATTAATCTTGAAAAGATAGAGTAGAATTCATACGGAGCGAATAATGACAAAGAATAAAGGGTCCTTTCTTATAGTAGTTTTTATCTTTGGATTCGTCGCGCTCTGCAATATCGCTGCTCAATCCGCAGATCAAGCAGCGCTTCTGCAGCAGATGCAGTTTGGAGGCCAAGCAGGAACTGGAAGTGGTCTTACAGGTGCTGCTCCGACAGTGGCGCCTCAACAGCCTACGGTCAATCAACTGAGCACAACAGCCGCTCAGCCAAGTCCTGGCGCTGCAGCACAGGCTCCAGGAACGCAGGCTGCTGTAGCCCAAGCAGCACAATTAGAGGCTCTGCCGCTCTCGACCATCGAGAAGATGTATGCACAGATGGCCTCTAATCTTGGCACACCAGCACAGAATCTCACGCAGTTTGGCTATTCGCTCTTTGAGGCACCGAGTGCGCCTTCGCTCGCTTCGATTGGCGACGACTATATCCTTGGCCCAGGCGATAGCCTTGTGCTCTATCTCTGGGGAGATCCTGTCGATATCAAGGAACTCTCGTCGAGCTACCTGCTCACT
>MWDY01000050.1 GCA_002070755.1 Spirochaetes bacterium ADurb.Bin110
AGGGCTATAGTGAGAGTCAAGGGGAAAATGGCACATGGAGCGATGCCCTTGACAGGCATCAATCCCAATACTCGCTTAGCACGGATAATTCTCGCCTTCGAGGAATATGAGAAACAGGAAAAGATTCGCTGTGGAGCAGATCCCTATCTAGGTTTGCCATCCATAACCTTTACTGTAATTCAATCTCCTCCAACTGGAAGCCCTGCACAGCTCAATGTCATGCCAGCAGAGGCAATTGCTTATGTCGACATTAGAACCACACCTGGACAGAAACATGAGATAGTAAAAGAAAAATTGCAGAGCATTCTCGATGATCTTGCAGATAACGATCCTGATTTCAAAGCAGAATTGGAATTCATCGAAGATCGTCCTGTTGTAAGTATTTCGAAAGACGAGCCAATCGCAGCAATTTCAGCAAAAGCATATAAGGATGTTACAGGAAAAGATCCAATATGGAATGGAGTCCCTGGTGCAACCGACGGGACATTTCTAAGTGCATGGAAGAATATCCCTTGTATCGTCAATGGTCCTGGACCTCGTCATATACCTCATCAGGTCGATGAATATGTTGAAATAGATGAGGCATACGAATGCACAAAGATCTATGCATTGACTGCTTCGCGATTTCTCGCTCCAAAATCGACTGATAATCCCTAGAAATCTTTATTAAAGGATTCATTATGCTGAAGATAAGTGGCTTATCCAAAAGTTTCGGTGCCCTGCAAGCCTTAGATAAAGTGGACATTGAGATCAAAGAAAGAGAGATCCATGGAATAATCGGACCAAATGGCTCTGGAAAGACCACTCTTTTCAATTGCATAACAGGGATACTTAAGCCCAATGAAGGGAAAATTATTTTTAGGGGCGAAGACATTACGGGTCTAAAGCCAAATATTATTGCGAATAAAGGGATCCATCGGACATTTCAAGCAGGCAAATTGGTTTCGAACCTTACAGTGCTCGAGAATATAATGTGTGGCGTTCAAGACCCTTTATCCAAATCTTTGAAGGATACAATGATTCGATTGCCTTTTACCCAATCCAAGAGAGAAAAGGAAATCCAAGAAAAGGCTGAAAGGATAGCCGAGTTTGTGGGACTTGTCGATTCAATTAATAGATGGGCTAGTGATCTTGTTTGGACAGAGCGACAGCTTGTTCAAATAGCGCGCGCGCTTATCAATGAACCGTTACTGCTCTTGCTTGATGAACCTGCATCGGGGATGGGATCGTTTGAAATCGAAAAAATGGAAGAGATTATTCGGAAAATACGAGAAATGGGAATAACGATCGTAGTGGTGAGCCATGAGGTAAAAATGCTAATGAATCTATCCGAAATTGTTACTGTGCTCAGCTTTGGGCAAAAAATTGCCGAGGATATCCCAGAGATTATTCAAAAGGATCCTCGAGTATTGGAGGCATACCTTGGAACAAGATAGCACCTTGGCTAGCGAAAAAAAGGCGCCTATGCTCATTGTCGACGAAATCTCAGTATCATATGGACATATACAAGCCTTAAAGAAAATATCTATCGAAGTATATCCACAAGAAATTGTTGTATTGATTGGAGCTAATGGAGCAGGAAAGACGACGCTACTGTCATCTATACTCGGTGTAAGAGCACCGAGTTCAGGGAAAGTGGTCTTTGAAGGAAAGAGGATTGACAAAAACTCTGTGGATAAAAATGTCAGGGCTGGTCTTTGCTTGGTCCCCGAAGGACGAGGAGTTTTCGCCTCGATGTCGGTATTAGATAATCTGTTGCTTGGAGCTCATCACAACCTTGCAAACAAAGATAAGAATCTTGCTCGTGTTTATGAATGGTTCCCTATTCTAAGAAAAAGAAAGGATCAGATAGCAAAGACACTTTCAGGTGGCGAGCGGCAGATGCTTGCCATAGCGAGAGCCCTGATGTCGGATCCCAAATTGATAATGATAGACGAGCCATCGCTTGGGCTGGCACCTATTATTGTCAATGATATTTTTGACATTTTGGTCACTTTGAATAAAGAAGGATATACGGTGCTATTGGCTGAGCAGAACGCATTTAAAGCCCTAAATTGTGCCCACAGAGGATATGTCCTTGAGACAGGTACGATTTCGCTCTCAGGCCCCTCTTCTCAGCTTTTAAATGATCCCGGTGTAAAAGCAGCCTATCTAGGAGCATGAATATGCAAGTTTTTATTGCGCAAATATTGAACGGTCTCTCAATTGGAAGTGTATATATGCTTTTGGCTACAGCTTTTAATCTTCTTCTTCTTGTAGCTATGATCATTCATTTTTCCTATCCTCAAGTTGTTGTATTTTGTATGTACATTATCTGGTTAGTACTTAAAATTACCAATAACAATGTATTTTTTGGAATCTTGGCGGGAGTTTCTTCTGCAATATTATTCAATATTGTCAGTGCGCCGCTTTTTCAAAAAATCATGAAAAACAGAGAAGAAGTCGATATTAACGCAACAATGGTTCTCTCTATGGCCATAGGGTGGATAATTACTGATGTTCTTTCACACGCCTTCAATAATGGACTTCCGATCCAATTTCCAGAAGAAATTACTGGCAGTAAGCCTTTGTTCAGAGTTGGCTTGATTAGTATCCTACCTGGTCAGGTTTTAGCATTGTCGATCGGAATCATTGTTGTGGCCGGATTTTTCATTCTGCTCTACAAAACCAAGACAGGGAGGGCTTTCAGAGCAATTGCGGAAGACCCAGCTGGTGCAAAACTTGTAGGTATTCCTTTGGTAAAGACGGGATTTCAAAGCTATGCACTCTCGGGGGCTTTAGGTGGGCTGACTGCGGTCTTACTGATAATGCTTTTTCATTCTGCATCTCCGGGCCTGGGAGAGCAGGTCTCACATAAAGTCTTGGCAGTATCTATAGTCGCGGGTCTTGGCAATCTGGTCGGTGGACTCGTTGTAGGCTTAGCTCTCGGTATTCTTGAAGCGCTTGTCCAGGGATATATCTCTGGAAACTGGTCAAATGCTATTGCGTTTGTAGTCATGCTCGTAGTGATTTTAGTCAAACCAAGAGGCTTGTTTGGTGTTAAGGTATAGGAGGAGCGCATGCCACTTTCGCTCTATTACTTTCTTTCAATCACAGCTGTGAATATATTGATGAGTTGGGCTCTCTATGTGCCATATAGAGTCACGCAGTTGCATTTTATTACCATCGCGAACATGATGATTTCTGGGTATCTTGCTGGATATTTGGTTTTACATGCTCATGTTCCTTTTGTATGGGCTCTTCTGATAGGTTTTGCAGTAGGGGGCATCATAGGCTTTATTGTATCCTTATTCATCGGTGATGCCCCAACATTTTCCGTTGTCATTGTAGGATTTACTTCTATTTATATTACAAGAACACTTGTAGAGAATTTGCCGATAATCGGTGGAACGATGGGAATGTTTGGCCTTCCCAATATAGGTGGCAATCCGGTGGCGCATCGATGGATAATCCTATGCATCTTGTATGGGCTCGTTATTCTATGCGGCTTTCTTATCTATCGATTTGATCATTCCAGCATTGGGCGCGCAGCTTCTGCCGTTTTTGTAGATAAAGAATTGGCATCTTCGCTTGGAATAGATATTAAGAAGCTTGGTATGCTACTTCAAACATTCAGTTGTATGCTTGCCGGCGGAGTAGGCGTTCTATATGGCTTTATCTATAGAAGCTTTCACCTGGATTTCTTCAGTTTTGCCTTGATAGGTGTCTTTATGACGGTTCTTTTCGTGGGTGGATATTCCACTCAATGGGGTCCGCTCATTGCCGCTCCAATTCTTTATGGTTTGCCGTTATTTTTTCCACCAGAAGTTCAATCTTGGCGTATAGTAATATATGGATTGCTCCTTATTCTTGTTCTAGAATTGAAACCAGAAGGCTTCATAACCAGGAAGTTTGTTCATTCCTTGGGTTTATCCTTCTCGCAAAAGCGAGGAAAGGAAATATATATTAAGGAGGACAGGCAATGAAAAGACTCGTTGCTGCATTGTTGCTGATTATTGCGGCTGTGAGTTTTGGCTTTAGCCAAACAAAAGTTGTAGTGGATGAATGGAAAATTCCATTTCTCAACTGTCTAACTGGCCCTATTGCGGCAATTGGAGAATTCCTGCAATGGGGAGCAAATTACGCGGCCAATGAAATAAATGCTGCAGGCGGTATTGCAGGGAAGCCCGTCAGGGTCATTCCTGTTGATACAGGCAATGATCCTCAGAAAGGCTCAGTTGAGATGGCACGCATTGTCAAGGATAATCTTGTGGCCATGGGACCTGTTCCCGAGCCTGTAATTTTGGCAGCCATGCCGATAGCAGTAGAAAATCAGATGATGTCCATA
>MWDY01000051.1 GCA_002070755.1 Spirochaetes bacterium ADurb.Bin110
GATGATCTTGCCTTGGGGTGCACGTATCATGTTGAGTATCGAAAGTGCTAGCGTTGTCTTACCCGCTCCCGTCTCGCCAACAAGACCCAATACTCGACCTCTCTGCATATCCAGCGAAAGATCATTAACCGCTCTGACCGTTCTTCGATTCGAATAATAATGTACATGCAACTCTTTTATTTCCAGAATCTTATCCATAATTAGTTTCCTAACGCCTGAGTTTTGGATCTAGAGCATCGCGCAGTCCATCGCCAATGATATTGTAGGCCAAAACAGTGAGCAAAATCGCTATTCCTGGCGCAAATAGAAGATGCGGTGCGTATTGGATGAACTCGCGAACTTCAGAAAGCATATTACCCCATTCTGGTTTTGGCGGGAGAATTCCTAAACCAAGGAAGGAAAGCCAAGATGCCTCAAGTATAGATGAGCCGACATTGAGCGTCGACTGAACAATAATAGGAGAAGTTATATTTGGTAATATATGCTTAAGCATAATTCGAAAATCGCTAGCACCTATAATGCGAGCTGCTTCAACAAATTCCTGATCCTTAATCGAGACGATAGAAGCACGTACGATACGTATATATTTTGGAACGAACGCTACACTTATTGCGATAAGTAAGTTCAGAAAACTATTGCCTAGAGCAGTTACGATGGCAATTGACATAAGAATAGTAGGAATTGAAAGAATTATATCAGTCAGCCGCATAATAATAGTATCAATTAAGCCACCTTCGTATCCTGCGATAGCTCCTAGGATAACACCTATAATGAGTGATATGGCAACGGTCACAAGGCCAATGATCATAGAAATCCTTGCACCATGAACAAGTCGACCTAGAATGTCTCTGCCATAATTATCAGACCCAAGGATAAAAGTATGTTGAATTTCCTTATCATGAAAATAGACGGTGCTGGTTGCTCCCGGCCTTAACAAGGCATTCTCAAGCGAATTGGAAGTGACAAAATCATAGGAATAGAGCACATCCGCAAAGATTGCGATAAGTGCAAATATGAGCACAAGAATCAGGCTTGCAACAGCGAGTTTGTTCCTAGAGAACTGCCTCCAGAATTGAGAGATATTTTTTGATTGCCTCTTAAAGAACCTCAAAAATGTCTGGTTACTCATTGGTTGCCTCGAACTAGTTTCTTCTTTGTCGAAAAAGTGGATTTTATGCGTGGATCGATAAATCCATAGAGAATGTCTACTGCAAGATTTATGACGGTGAATGTTATTGCAACGAAACAGACTGATCCAAGAATTTGGGGAGTGTCTTTTTGATAAATAGCATCTACCATTATTGAGCCTAGCCCAGGATATGAGAAAATTTTCTCAGTAAGAACAGCTCCTCCTAATAATCCACCGAACTGAAGGCCAGCAACAGTCACCACTGGAATTAGTGCATTGCGCAGACCATGCTTAAAGACCACCGTTCTCTCATCCATCCCCTTCACTCTCGCTGTCCGAATATAATCCTGCTGCATCACTTCAAGCATAGATGAACGAGTCATTCGCATGATTATAGCTAGCGAAGATAAGCTTAGCGTAATTATAGGTAGAACAAGTGATATAAAGTTGTTTGGGTTAGATATAGCAGGAAATATATGAAGATGGATAGAAAAAATAAAAATAAGTACCATTGCAATCCAAAATACTGGCATCGAAGCTCCTAAGAGAGCCAGCACAGTAAAAATCATATCGACGACAGAATATGGTTTTGTTGCTGAGAAGATACCAATTGGAATACCCAAAATTAATGCGAGCGAAAGAGCTCCTATGGCAAGAATAAGAGTATTAGGGAACGAATTGAAAATAACTTCAAATATGATTCTATTTGATACATATGATCTACCAAGGTCTCCAAAAAAAAGCCCTCTATAACCGAAAATAGGATGTTTATATCCAAAAAGAAATCTTCCATATTGCACAATAAAAGGTGCATTTAACCCCATATCTTCTCTCATTTGTTTGTAAGCTGCTGGTGACGCATTTGCACCCAACACTATTTGAGCAGGATCTGAGGGAGTAATATACATAAGAGAAAAGACGATGAATGTCACGCCTAACAGAACCGGAATAAGCATCAGAATTCGACTCATTATATATCTAAACATAACAGCACCTTTTTCGGAAATATTGATCAGGAACAAAAGCGATATCGGCATTTGAAAGCATACCTGCCCCGCCAATAAATAGAGCAGGCATGCATTTCAAATACACTATTGAAGTTTAGTCAAAAGATGAATATCAACCAGCTTTGTCTTGAATATTGCTTGATCAAGGTTACCTACTCTTGGATGTGAAGCAAAAACAACATTCTCATATGCTAAGGGACAATACGGCTTATCTGTCATAAGCTGTATCTGCGCTTTAAAGTAGGCATCCCCGCGGGCTTTGCGATCTACTGAATAGCGTCCAATTTGGATATTTTTGTTGACAATATCGTTGTTATAAAGCGCTGAATTCATGCCAGTACCGATAGAGTCACCTCCATATATTATGCACGTATAATCAGGATCCATCGTCGGCGTGAACCATGACTTCAAAGCTATATCATATCCATCGCCAGTCTTACTTTGCTGGATGATCTGGGCATTCACCATTGGAACAACTTTTACTAGATCAACACCGAGCGTTGTCTTGACTTGATCTTTGATATTATTTGCAATTTTCATATGAGTTGTGACATTACTCATTACCATAGTCACCGATTCTGGTCGAAGTTTTGCCCTAAATTCAGGTGAAAGCTTTGCAAATTCTGCTAGCGCCTTTTCTCGATTGTAATATCCTGATTTTTCATTAAATTCTGCAAGAGGTGTACCTACAGGAGCGCCTTCAACATAGCCCAGAAATCCAGGATGCATCATTTGATTTGCAGGTGTAGCATAACCATTAAAGATATCAATCTGTTTGATAAAAGGTACTGGATTGATTGAATAGAAAATCGCTCTTCGAAGATGAGTAGAATCACTTTCAGTGTATTGGCCAGATAGATCGAGCTTACCATCTTTTTTTTGGCCAACTAGGTCGGAATTCATATTGAATGCGCAATACCATATTATGGCACCTGGGTTTGTAGTAATAATTAGACCATTCTTTTCCAAATTGCTCATATCAATCCTAGAAATATTAGATGCCATATCTACTTCTCCAGTAATAAGAACATTATTGACCTGTGGGGCTTCTGACATAGTTCTAAATACAACATTTTTGAATGCAATAGTCTTAGCACCACCCCACCAATCCTCATTCCGTGTAATCTGTACTTGCTGAGGATTTGGCCATGACGCAAATTTGTAAGGACCGGTTCCAACAACTACCTTTGTACCATAATCAGCGCCTGCGGCTTCTACAGTCTCCTTGTCTTCTATACCTGAGCAATAGTGCGAAAGAATATTGAGCGCAGGTCCATACGGCGATGGCACCATATATTTTGCACGATCTTCCCATGAATTCATAGCAATAGTTGCATATTCAGGGTCTTTCAATCTGCCAAAAGTAATTTTCACAGTATAATCATCAACTTTCACCACTGACAAAATAGCACTGAACATGCTCTTAGCGCTCGATCTAGGATGGTGCAGAATTCGATTGAATGAAAAGACCACATCATCGGCAGTAAATGGATTCCCATTATGAAACCTTACGCCTTTTCGCAGCTTGACTGTATATACAGAGCCATCTTTTGAGACGAGCCCATTCTCAACAGTCGGAATTGTCTCAGCCAGTAAAGGATAAAAGGTATCATCAGATCTCATTCCGATCAGTGTTTCATTGATTTCTCTCATCACCTGAGCTTCATTAGAAGTCGTGTAAATGTTGGGGTCAAGTGGCTGAGGTTCAGCTGCAAGTACAAATATTAAAGTATCAGGATCCCTATTTCGAAGACTTGGCGCTTTCTTCGCTTGTGCAAAAACGACTCCGCCCAAGGCTAGGCAGATAAGCACAATTGATAGCAATTTTTTCATAACAATTACCTCCTACAAAATCATTGATAGCTGCAACGCAGCATTAATTTATTCACCATATAGGTAAGTTTTTCTCTTAAAAGAAATAAAAATGCTTGTATAAGTGTTTGTTTTCAAGTGAAAGCGGCAAACTTGCCACCTAGCATCGCGGCTGCATGAATCATCCGATATATGCTTCTCATATCGGTAGATCTATAAAGAACTCGCCTTCCTCCCATTCGTTCTAGCCCTGGTATCACGGAGACAGCATCCGCTATGGCAGTAGAGGCAAAATCGATCTCGAGATCGTAAGCTGGCGCTAGGGTAAGTGGCTTGAAAGTATCTTTCATGTCTATAGCTTGCATCGCCCCTTCGACGAATTTAGGCTTCAGGTTGTCCTCGAAGTACATCTTAGCTGCAAATCGACCAAGACCCTGCTTTGTGCAAATAAATATAGGTGGAATTGGAAAATGCTCTTCTATTTCTTTCTCAAGAATATCATCGCCGGACACAAAACATACGGGCACTCCATAATGAGAAGCGAGCATACCATTTATGTCCGCTTCGGACATTTCCTGGCCATTCAACCGGACACAATATATGCACGAGGACGAATAACTATGATCCATCAATCCATGCAAGGCTCCGATTTTTGCATGATATCCAACTAGCATAAGA
>MWDY01000052.1 GCA_002070755.1 Spirochaetes bacterium ADurb.Bin110
ATTATCTTCTTCTCTTGCTTTAATTTCTCTAGCCCTTCAATGTGACCAAAGACACATGGTTCAGCATAAATATATTGCATAGCCAATTTCCTATCTAACAAAATTGGCTCGATTGGACTGTACTTCTTTTCGCAATCATCAATAAATAGTTCAATTACATCTATACCTGTCATGAAGTTTATTAAATGATGTTTAGAGCCTCCTCCAGTACGCGCACTAAGTTCAATTACTCTTATTTCATCATCTTTGATCATTGCTTGTACAATCAGGGGGCAATTCACCAATTCAAAAGCATCTACAATTTTCTGCAAAATGCAAATTATACCCCTTTGCGCATTAATTGAAAGCGGAGCAGGTGATATGCTCCTGCATATTGGGAAATCAGTTCTGTTACCTCCTAGCTTTTCCAATATTGATGAAAGCAAGTAGATAGCTTTACCATTTCTTACATAGGCATCTATTGATATCTCAGTACCTTCTAGATACTCTTCACATATTACCTCGCCAGATCGGGAGTATTGACTTGAATAGCTAAAGCACGGTTCCAATTCGCTCTTGTTGTTGACTTTTACCACACCTTTTGAGCTATTGCTGTCCACTGGCTTAATAACAATAGGTAAAGATAAATCGCTAAAATTGGAAGCATCAAATTCCTTTGCAATAATCGATTTGGCTGTCGGAATATGTGCTTGCTCTAGAACCCCCTTCATCCATTTCTTATTTGTCAAATGCTTTGCCTGTATTGCAGAAATAGGGAAAAACAATCCAAATTCCTCTGCCATTTCCGCAGCTATAAATAAAGCTTGATCTGTGCAGCAAGTAATAATGAGATCAGGCCGAACATGCTCGATGACATCACGCACTTCAGCCTCATTTAATGTACTTTTCATTATATGGTAATCAGCAAAGGGCTTAGCAATAGGATTCTGATTATAATCAATCATCCAAACTATATACCCTCTTTTTTTCAAAGCGGTAATGAGTGATATTTGATCATTTCCTCCTCCTAATACAATTGCTTTCATTGATGTTCTTCCTAACGCAAAATGCGGTTTATCCTTTCATCTATTCTCATGGGCTTCCCTTGATTATCAACAACGTAAAAGCCACCGTTAAGGTATTTTACATCCCATTGAGTTGCCTTATGGAACGTATCACGCTCTGCCCACAATTGCGGAGCGGGCAAATATCCTTGCAAGAAAATCTGATAAAATCCTTGAGCAGAGTATGTATTCGCAATATTGGATTCGATGGTTTCTATATACTCCTTTGCTTCGCCGACCAATTGTGCTGTTCTATTGATAATAAACTGATTTTCTTCTTCAGTTAACAAGGTCTCTTTGGTCTTGAAATCACGATACTTTCTTAATGCAAAAAGAGTCATTTTGATGCTATCATTCACGACTGATGGTGTAGCTAAATACTGAGCTTCTGAATATCCCACCACATGAATAATCTCTGGACTTAGGCTATTTGAAGGTTCTACATCGTCCATAAGCATTGTTACTGCCATCAATTGCCTTTTTGCCTTTTCAAGATCAGGCGAAAAATAGGAAAGGCCGGCCCTAGTTTCATATACAATTTCAAAATTGGGCTTCTCAAGGCTCCTTGTCAGCACAAGCAATGCCCTAGCTTTTGCAATGTCATTTATACCCCATGTTAAATTAGGAGTATTAAGCATATTCTGTAAAATAAAGGTCTTGATTCCACATTTCCGCGCTGCCTTTGCTGTCAAATATGCTGAGACGACGTAGGTCAAATCATCACAACCTCGAAAAGCAAAATGATGTGAAACATTCGCTTCAAGCGCTTTTTTCGTAGAAGCAATATATTCCATCGCATCAAAGGTTTGTTGTAAGCTCTCTTCCAGGGTTAATGGTCCTCTTCCATCAAGCCTATTAAACCACCAGAAAGATAATGCATGCCATGCAATATTAAGGTATTCTTCATGTATTCTAGCCATAAATTCTAGTCGGTCTGTACCTGCATAAGATCGAACTAGCATTGGTTTCGCATCAAGGAGAACTCGGAAGTATTCTTCTCTGGTTCTTATGGGTACTCCTCCGCCATTGATCAAGCCTGTCCAGTCTTTTTCAAAGTGACTTTGTGTTAGCTGGGATGAACCTATTGACAACACATCTAAATATCCACTTTTTGCTAACTCTTTTACCCATTCAGAATATAATTGCAATGCTGCTTGTCTATTATCATCATATGGACCGATGTGAGCCCTTATAACAGGTGTGGATAAGGATTTCTTAATGAAATCCAATCGCTTTTCAATGGTGTCTTTCATCGTACCAAATTCAGGATATCCTCCATGAGCTGGTGCCTTTTCTCCTTCATACCCTCCACTCTTGTACCAATCATTAGCAAGACTTAAGCGCTTTTCATCATAATGAGTATTCGATTTCAGTGATTTGGGAAGAGCTTCAATAGATACTCCAATCTGAATTAAGAACTCTTCTGGAGTCTCTTCACCTTCGAATGTAATAATTCTATCACCACATACTTCTTTAATCTTCATGCATGTTTCGCGTAAACCCGAAAAGGCTATTTTTCTTATTCTGCCACCTTGCTCTTTAAGAAGGGAATTAGACCTAAGAAATCTATAAAACTCGATGAATATACGTTCTCCTTCTAAGGGATCAAGCCGAAAACTAAAGCCTATATGATCTATATTACTTTTTGAAATCCACTCACAGACCTTTTTCTGATTCTCTTCATCCTTAATGTGCTCTACACAAGCCTCTATTTCTGGTGAAGGCATTACAACTCTTATTCCACAATCTCTCAAAAAGCCAGAAGCATTAATTATACCTAAGGTATGAACATCTAGATTTGTTTTAAAAAAACCAAAAGTATCATTTGGACTAATCGTATCTCTATTATCCATATAGTCCACCCTTAGACTTGTATAATCCCCGATAATATTGAATTATAATAATCTCCATACTAATACCTAGGAAACTTCCTTTTATCATATTCCTTTGGAAAATCTCTTCCTGCGGCTATATAATCTTTACCCAAGAATGAACATGCGAATTTAAGGAAAGCCTCGATAGTAGGCGCTTTTACATTTAGCGCTAATGCTGTTTTATAAATAGGAACTAATCCTGTAGGCAAATCATCATAAACATATCTATGATCAAGCGAAGGCGCAGATGTGATTTCCTGATATGCTTTGACACTTTGTAAACAGTCGTATAATGAGTTTCCAACTGCAGCATATTCTGTTCTAAGCCAGTCTACCAGCGATACATGTTTAACACCTAATTGACTGCAAATTAGTCCCTTTTCATCGTCCATTCTCTGAATATAGTCTGCTATTCTTGGGCTAATCCCTTGAATATAGTGTTTAAAAACTGAACCTGATTCAATCCATCCAGAATTTAATATTGTTGGTATTGGGTGAAAAAATGCTCCAACATTATTTAGTGCAACCTCAAAATAGGACTCGCAATATTCCATTTGAGGCAACAATGATGACATTAATTCTCTTACGGTTAGGGGTATTTCCTGGAGAGCAGAATATTTCACGTTTTTCTTTGTCCCATATATCATTACCCTATTACCTTGGGCCCTGCAAGCATGAAGCAGCGTTTGAGTCTCTATGCACAAAGATGTAAATGAAGAATCTACTAACTGAGCATTCTTCAAAAAAGCATAGCTTCCATAAGTCCTACCAGGCATAAGAACAATAGGAATTTTACTTGATATATGTCCTGGAATTTTTCTCCCTAAATCTTCATGTGCAATACTAGGTGTTATAACAAATATGATGTCTGGTTCGGATAATGATATAGGGTAACCCCATCGAATATTTTCAAACTTTGCACAATATTCATTGCCTTCGTCATTCACTTCAATAGTATTATCAGCCTTTAAAATAGGACGCATTCTATCTTCTGATCTATTCCAAAGATTAACTGAATGTCCATTTCGTATAAGAATTGCGCCTAATGCAAGACCACCATTACCACCTCCTATAATTCCTATGCGCATAATGCCTCCTTAAGATTTTGAATGCTTTTTCATCTGTAATACTTTCAATATAGAATATAAGATCTGAATTAAAAGGCTAGTTATTTTCTCGTAGAACTTATAATAATATCTACTATTTTTTTTTGATCTCCTTCGCTTATTCCATTAAAGAAAGGCAAGCAAAGAATTCGTGATGAAATATCATTCGAAATACTGCATCTAGATTTTGGTTTGTTATAGGACAACTTGTCCAGTGACGGCCAAAAATACCTTCTCGGAACTATATCGTTCTTCTTTAGATTCTCAACAACCTTTAATAGAGTCTCTTCATTCTCAAACAGCACTGGATAATAGGCATAATTATATTCTAGCCCTTCAGGCAGTTTTGGCCTTGTGATTGGAAGGCCTTTCAGCGCTTCATCATAGGTCTCGGAGAGCATTTTGCGTTCAGCGATGTTCTGTTGCATATAAGGCAGTATTGCTAGCCCCATTGCTGCATGAAATTCTGAATTTTTACCATTTATGCCGAGTGTAAAGTGCTCATCGCCAATATGGCCAAAGCTCTTTTTAAGTGACACCTCTCGATCGAGCGCTGGATCATGCGTGATGACGCACCCACCTTCTACTGTGTGGAATAGCTTTGTTGCATGGAAGCTACACGTAGCCGCATCGCCATAATCGAGCAGCGAGCGGCCCTTATACCGACACCCAAAGGCATGCGCTGCATCGTAAATTATTTTGATACTATGTTTTTTGCCTATTTCCTCAAGCCTCTCAACATCACATGGTAAGCCAAATACGTGTGTCGCAAGCACTGCAGTAGTATCCTCATCGATTGCTGCTTCTACCAAGTCAGGATCGATGCACAGTGTTTCAGGATCAATATCGACGAAAATCGGTTCACAGCCTTCCCAAAGAATGGTGCTTGTGGTTGCAACATAGGAAAATGGTGTCGTGATAACCTTGCCCTTAATTCCCATTGCTTTCAATGCAATCTGAATTGCGATAGTTCCATTAGAAGTGAGCTGAAGATACTGTACGCCGAGATATTCCTTGAGCTTAGCCTCGAGCTCTTTTACAAG
>MWDY01000053.1 GCA_002070755.1 Spirochaetes bacterium ADurb.Bin110
AGGGCTATAGTGAGAGTCAAGGGGAAAATGGCACATGGAGCGATGCCCTTGACAGGCATCAATCCCAATACTCGCCTAGCACGGATTATTCTCGCCTTCGAGGAATATGAGAAACAGGAAAAAATTCGCTGTGGAGTAGATCCTTATCTAGGTTTGCCATCCATAACCTTTACTGTAATTCAATCTCCTCCAACCGGAAGCCCTGCACAGCTCAATGTCATGCCGGCAGAGGCAATTGCTTATATCGACATTAGAACCACACCTGGACAGAAACATGAGATAGTAAAAGAAAAATTGCAGAGCATTCTCGATAATCTTGCAGATAACGATCCTGATTTCAAAGCAGAACTGGAATTCATCGAAGATCGTCCTGTGGTTAGTATTTCGAAAGATGAGCCAATCGCAGCAATTTCAGCACAAGCATATAAGGATGTCACGGGGAAAAATCCGATATGGAATGGGGTTCCCGGTGCAACCGATGGGACATTTCTAAGTGCATGGAAAAATATTCCTTGTATCGTCAATGGTCCTGGACCTCGCCATATACCTCATCAGATTGATGAATATGTAGAAATAGATGAAGCATACGAATGCGCAAAGATCTATGCATTGACTGTTTCTCGATTTCTTGCTCCAAAATCGATTGATAATCCCTAGAAATCTTTATTAAAGGATTGATTATGCTGAAGATAAGTGGCTTATCCAAAAGTTTCGGTGCCCTGCAAGCCTTAGATAAAGTTGACATTGAGATCAAAGAAGGAGAGATCCATGGAATAATCGGGCCAAATGGCTCTGGGAAGACCACTCTTTTCAATTGCATAACAGGGGTTCTAAAGCCCAATGAAGGGAAAATCATTTTTAAGGGTGAAGACATTACTGGTCTAAAGCCAAATATAATTGCAAATAAAGGGATCCATCGGACATTTCAAGCGGGCAAATTGGTTTCGAATCTTACGGTGCTCGAGAATATAATGTGTGGCGTTCAAGACCCTTTATGCAAATCTTTGAAGGATACAATGATTCGATTGCCTTTTACTCAATCCAAGAGAGAAAAGGAAATCCGGGGAAAGGCTGAAAGCATAGCTGAGTTTGTAGGACTTGTCGATTCGATTAATAGATGGGCTACTGATCTTGTTTGGACAGAGCGACAGCTTGTTCAAATAGCGCGCGCGCTTATCAATGAACCGGTACTGCTCTTGCTCGATGAACCTGCATCGGGGATGGGATCGCTTGAAATCGAAAAAATGGAAGAGATTATTCGGAAAATACGAGAAATGGGCATAACGATTGTGGTGGTGAGCCATGAGGTAAAAATGCTAATGAATCTATCCGAAATTGTTACCGTGCTCAGCTTTGGGCAAAAAATTGCCGAGGATATCCCAGAGATTATTCAAAAGGATCCTCGAGTATTGGAGGCATACCTTGGAACAAGATAGCACCTTGGCTAGCGAAAAAAAGGCGCCTATGCTCATTGTCGAGGAAATCTCAGTATCATATGGACATATACAAGCCTTGAAGAAAATATCTATCGAAGTATATCCGCAGGAAATCGTGGTGCTTATTGGAGCTAATGGAGCAGGAAAAACGACACTCCTGTCATCTATACTTGGAGTAAAAGCGCCGAACACAGGGAAGGTGGTCTTTGAAGGAAAGAGGATTGACAAAAACTCTGTGGATAAAAATGTCAGGGCTGGTCTTTGCTTGGTCCCCGAAGGACGAGGAGTATTCGCCTCGATGTCGGTACTGGACAATCTGTTGCTTGGAGCTCATCACAACCTTGCAAACAAAGATAAGAATCTTGAGCGTGTTTATGAATGGTTCCCTATTCTAAGAAAGAGAAAGGATCAGATAGCAAGGACACTTTCAGGTGGCGAGCGACAGATGCTTGCCATAGCGAGAGCCCTGATGTCGGATCCCAAATTGATAATGATCGATGAACCATCGCTTGGGCTGGCACCGATAATTGTCAACGATATTTTCGACATTCTCGTCTCATTGAATAGAGAAGGATATACGGTGCTATTGGCTGAGCAGAACGCATTCAAAGCGCTTAAGTGTGCTAACAGAGGATATGTCCTCGAAACGGGCACGATTTCGCTATCCGGCCCTTCTTCTCAGCTCTTAAATGATCCAGGTGTAAAAGCAGCATATCTAGGAGCATGAATATGCAAGTTTTTATTGCGCAGATATTGAACGGTCTTTCAATTGGAAGCGTATATATGCTTTTGGCCACAGCTTTTAATCTTCTTCTTCTTGTAGCGATGATAATTCATTTTTCCTATCCTCAAGTCGTTGTATTTTGTATGTACATTATCTGGTTGGTACTTAAAATTACCAATAACAATGTATTTTTTGGAATCCTAGCGGGAGTTTGTTCTGCAATATTATTCAATATTATCAGTGCGCCGCTTTTTCAAAAAATCATGAAAAATAGAGAAGAAGTCGATATAAATGCAACAATGGTTCTCTCAATGGCCATAGGGTGGATAATTACGGATGTTCTTTCACATGCATTCAATAATGGACTTCCGATCCAATTTCCAGAAGAAATTACTGGCAGCAAGCCTTTGTTCAGAGTCGGCTTGATTAGCATCCTACCCGGTCAGGTCTTGGCATTGACTATCGGAATCATTGTTGTAGCCGGATTTTTCCTTCTGCTCTACAAAACCAAGACAGGAAGGGCTTTCAGAGCAATTGCGGAAGATCCAGCTGGTGCAAAACTTGTAGGTATTCCTTTGGTAAAAACGGGATTTCAAAGCTATGCGCTCTCGGGGGCTTTAGGCGGGCTGACTGCGGTACTATTGATAATGCTTTTCCATTCTGCATCTCCGGGCCTAGGAGAGCAGGTATCACATAAAGTCTTGGCAGTATCTATAGTCGCGGGTCTTGGCAATCTAGTCGGCGGTTTAGTCGTAGGGTTAGCTCTTGGTATTCTTGAAGCGCTTGTCCAAGGATATATTTCTGGAAACTGGTCGAATGCCATTGCGTTTGTAGTCATGCTTATAATGATTTTGGTCAAACCGAAAGGCTTGTTTGGCGTCAAGGTATAGGAGGAGCGCATGCCACTTTCGCTCTATTACTTTCTTTCGATTACGGCAGTGAATATATTGATGAGCTGGGCTCTATATGTGCCATATAGAGTCACGCAGTTGCATTTTATTACCATCGCAAACATGATGATTTCTGGATATCTAGCGGGATATTTGGTTTTACATGCTCATGTTCCTTTTGTATGGGCTCTTCTGATAGGTTTTGCAGTAGGGGGCATCATAGGCTTTATTGTATCCTTATTCATAGGTGATGCGCCAACATTTTCTGTTGTCATCGTAGGATTTACTTCTATTTATATTACAAGAACACTTGTAGAGAATTTGCCGATAATAGGTGGAACAATGGGAATGTTTGGCCTTCCCAATATAGGTGGCAATCCAGTGGCGCATCGATGGATAATTCTATGCATCTTGTATGGGCTTGTTATTCTTTGCGGCTTTCTTATCTATCGATTCGATCATTCCAGCATTGGGCGCGCAGCTTCTGCGGTATTTGTAGATAAAGAATTGGCAGCGTCGCTTGGAATAGATATTAAGAAACTTGGCATATTGCTTCAAACATTCAGTTGTACGCTTGCCGGTGGAGTAGGCGTTCTATATGGCTTTATCTATAGAAGTTTTCATCTGGATTTCTTCAGTTTTGCCTTGATAGGTGTCTTTATGACGGTTCTTTTCGTGGGTGGATATTCCACTCAATGGGGTCCGCTCATTGCCGCTCCAATTCTTTATGGTTTGCCGTTATTTTTTCCACCAGAAGTTCAATCTTGGCGTATAGTAATATATGGATTGCTCCTTATTCTTGTTCTAGAATTGAAACCAGAAGGCTTCATAACCAGGAAGTTTGTTCATTCCTTGGGTTTATCCTTCTCGCAAAAGCGAGGAAAGGAAATATATATTAAGGAGGACAGGCAATGAAAAGACTCGTTGCTGCATTGTTGCTAATTCTTTCGGCTGTGAGTTTTGGCTTTAGCCAAACAAAAGTTTTGGTGGATGAATGGAAGATTCCATTTCTCAATTGTCTAACTGGTCCTATTGCGGCAATTGGCGAATTCCTGCAATGGGGAGCGAATTATGCGGCCAATGAAATAAATGCTGCAGGCGGTATTGCAGGAAAGCCTGTCAGGGTAATTCCTGTCGATACAGGCAATGATCCTCAGAAAGGTTCAGTTGAGATGGCACGCATTGTCAAGGATAGCCTTGTGGCCATGGGACCTGTTCCCGAGCCTGTAATCTTGGCAGCCATGCCGATAGCAGTAGAAAATCAGATGATGTCCATAACTGCGACAACTTCCTATGAATATGCCGTACAATTTTTCCCTTGGACTGTTTCATGGTTTCCGCCCACACTGGATAGATTGCCACCATTGGTCGCTGGCTGGGCAAAGCAATTCAACGATCTAAAGCAGGTTGTGCAATTTATCGAGCCCTATGGTCCATGGCCAGGCATGGCTGCTGCGCATAGCAAAGCGCTCACAAGTCTTAATATTAAGGAATTAAAAGCAATCGAGGTTCCTACCGACGCCGTCACTTTTGGCCCACTTGTGGTAAGGGCTCTAGATCAGAAACCTGATGGAATAATTCTCGTTTGCAATGCCGAGAAAGCTGCAAAGATCATCAAGGAACTAAAGAGCCGTGGCTGGACAAAGATGAACCATATCTTGGTTTTCTCGAGTGCTGATGATGCACAGCTATACTCTACAGGTGGAGCAGATTTGAATGGTGTCCAAGTCTATAACTACCTCAACCTAGAAGTATCCAATCCTCGCTGGGACAAATTCAAAGCAGCGTTTGCGAAAGATCACAATGGCCAGATGCCCTTCTCGCTATCGCCGAATTACTATGATGCACTCTATATGATCAAGGAAGCAATCGAGAAGACAGGAGTCACAGGAGATCCAAAGAAACTCAAAGAAGAGCGCAAGAAGATTGCCGATTACTGTGCAAATGTAAAGGGCTTTAAAGGTCTACTCTATGAATGGGACATGAAGGATGGAGTGCCTACAAATAAGCCCTCCTATGTATTCGAAATCCAGAATGGGGTAAAACAATTCGTGCTTGAGGTCAGGCAATAAAAAAAGTAGTCCATCAGAGAATATGACTGAATTAAAAGGGGGCGCCGCGCATGCGGCGCCCCCTTTTCGTAAGATTATGCTTTTTTCTAAACTTCTCCGCTTTTAGTACCTATTCAATTCCTCGAAGAGATTAAAATGCACATATGGTCCCCTCTGAGCAGGGAAATCGCTCATTGCAATTCTAAAGTCACCATTCAGCGGAGTGGCAATCATGCTCCATAAATTTCCAGTATGGGCTACAACAGATGTTTCAAGATTACTTTTATAGACCTTGACCTTTTCGGCAAATGTAGTGGGGGCAGCCCAAAAAGCAATAGTATTGCCATCATTTCGTGCTTTGGGAGCTGTCTCCCAATCTCGCAATTCGCCGGTATCTGGATTATGGCGATCGCTCAGTATTTCTATACCGTTTTCCATGGTGATTTCCCCATAGAGTTCACTCAGCAATTTTTCATATTGCCTAAACCTTCCTGTTGCGGAAAGGTAAGGATTTGATTTATCTCTGAGACTCTCTTGCCATGATTCGATACTGCTTATGTCCTTGAGACAGAATGCAAGCTTTTGCCCTTCTACGAGATTCTCTCCTTGATATTCCATCCAACCTGGATAGCAATTGTAATGATTTGTTGTCCATAAGATATCTAGCTTGTAAGGTCGCCTAAAAGCTATTTGCTTTGCGTTTGTTTCGATCACAATGGCTCTTTGAGTCTTTGCGTCTCCCACATGGTAGTTGATTCCGGTACATCTTGGATATACAGTGAGGATATTTAGAGCATCATCTACTCTGCTTGCATTCTGCAATATCAAACGTGAGAGCACGCCAATGCCACATCCTCGCATTGTTTCATAGACCGAGGGGCTGTATTGGGTCATCATTTCAATGCCGTTCTCGTTTATGCCTCCATCTATCGCAATCATTCCAGGGTGTGAGACATTTGCATGCCCTAATCCATTATCGGGATCGCATACCACCAACATTCTTCCTTCAAGAATGCCTGGCAGATTTAGGTTGTCCATGTTTTTCCCGAATATGAATGCTCCATCTCGAGTAGCTTCTCCCCAAGCAGAGAAGCTTGAGCATCCAATAGGATATTTTTGCCTCTCGAAGATTTGAGCTTGGTTGCTACTATTTGGGTGTGCGAAAAAGCACCAAGAATCGTACATAGTATTCCAGAGAAGAATATCATGTAGATCGAGTTGCGATCCGGTCTTTGCTAAAGCATCTGCTATACCCGCCATTTCTTCCCTAAACTCAGGAGGAATGAATCCTTCAGCTTCTCGCTCGCCCTGTCTAAGTCTCTCGAATCCTTCCTCAAAGCTACAACCCTGGTTATAAGCTACGACAGCAGCTGCACCAGTTAAGCCTTTTATTATTGTTTCAGTTATTTGTTTTGAAAGAAGGATACCATGTTGATATCCACGCTCATAAGGTGATCCTTTTATGTGCAGAACCAGAATACCATTTTTCAGCTCAAGATATCCTTTTCCATATCTATCGATTACATGATCTTCTTGCTTAATGATTGAACCCTCCGATAGTTATAAATAGGGCTAAGCGAAAAGAGCTGACTTTCTTGCCTGCTTATTTCCCTTAGAATATTAGCAGATTTATCGCTTTTTTACTATTTCGGAATAGCTCTTATATCCATATGCAGAATCTGCATATCTAATGGCTTTTGCTATCGCTCTCGCCATGGCTTCTGCTGCCATTGAACCCACAATATCTATATTGCTTTCTATCTCTCCT
>MWDY01000054.1 GCA_002070755.1 Spirochaetes bacterium ADurb.Bin110
GCGATAACGAGGTACATTTCCAAAACATTTGGTGGAATAGAAGCCTAGACTGACAAACCAGCGGCCTTGGGGAGCTGCCTTATGATTTGGACACTCAGGATTTGGGCAGAAAGAAAAAGAATGCATGCTTACCTCCGTACATTCTCTTTATCGCCCTCCTCCCTACATTTTGCTTCAACTTCTTATACAAGGTTCGTAGCAGTAATGAAAGGGTCAGAACCACAAGCCCCCTTCCTGCATATCCAACAAGGATTAGCTTCTTATTCGATTTTCTGTCCGCAATCACACCAGCAGGTAAAGAAAAAATCAAATTAGGCAGCACATTGATCAAAAAAAACAGCGACATCGATAAGGCGGATTTCGTGATATCGTACACCATCCAACCAAAGGCGATGGAGTCAAGTGAGTCACCAAATCTCGATATGAGATTTGCAAGCTGAAAAAGAGTATATTTGCGATTGTTTTTGAGGATCATTATGAATGAAGAGGCCTTATTGTCCTCTGCTTTTTACATTTTTCTCTTCGCCTTGTGTCTCCCTTATCAGGTTTGTATGATATATCCATGATAGCACATAGCCTCAATGTTGTATCTCCCGAGAGGAATTACTATTGAAACCTTATCTTATTTCCACGCTTTCCGGGATTACCTATCCTTATGAACGCCTTCAAGAGTTTGCTGAAAATGGCGAATCGCTCGAAGTGGTGATACCCGACGTTGAGCATGCGCGGCCGATGAGTCTCCAGGGCGCTGGCGCTCAAGGTGTTGCTGCAGCGACCATGATGGCAGGTTTAGACATCTGGCAGCGCTATGCCGATTTTCTGCCTTTTCAAAAAGCGCACCCTGAGCTTTCCTTAGGCGAAGGCATGACACCGCTTGTTTCCGCAGGTGCCAAGCTTTCAGCATGGGCAGGGCTCGAGAATCTTCTTCTTAAGAACGAAACTGTAAATCCAACATGGAGCTTCAAGGATCGTGGCTCGCTTGCTTCTGTAATCATGGCGCTAGAACAAGGCGAACATGCAACTCCGACCATTTCGACAGGCAATATGGGGCAGTCTGTGGCAGCTTATGGTGCCCGAGCTGGCCTCAAGGTTTTCGTATTTTTGCCTGAATTCGCGCCACAGGAAAAAGTACTGGCTATAGCTATTCATGGTGCAACTGTGATTCGGGTTCATGGTGCTGAATACGGGGATATGAAGGACAAAGTACTCGCGCTTGCTTCTGCAAGTGGCATTCGAATCACATCGGGCAATAATCCCATACGCGTGGAAGGCTATAAGACCGAAGCCTTTGAGCTTTTCGAACAGCTCCGTGGAGAAGTACCAGACTACATCGCCGTTCCCACAAGTGCCTGTGGCCATATCCGCGGAATCTTCAAAGGCTTCCGCGAGCTGCACGAAGCAGGCATCATCGACCGACTCCCAAAGATGATCGTCGTTCAAGCCGCAGCGAACAGCCCAATCGCGAGCGCAATAAAGTCAGGAAGTCGCACCATGATTCCATTTCGCAATTTCACTACAATAGCAGAAGCTCTATCTTCAGGTAGACCACCTGGTGGAGATGAGATAATCGCCAAGGCCTACCAATATGGCTGGCTGGCCGAAGACGCTACCGAAGAAGAAATACTCGAAGCTCAGAAGCAACTAGCCTTTGCAGGCCTCTTTGTTGAACCAGCAAGCGCTACGACTCTTGCGGCCCTGAGAAAACTGCGCTCCTCGGGGACTATCGATCCCAAAGCGCGCGTGGTCGCGGTCCTGACTGGCTCAGGACTCAAGGATGTCGGAGTTGTATCCAGCCACAAGCTCCATATAGTCGATACAAATATAGAAGGGATCGAACAATACATTTCAGCTGAAAAACCTTGAATTAGAAAGCAGATAGAAGAATCATCAAACCGAGAGGTTTCGATATGGAGGCATTTTATGAAGGAAAAAGAATATTCGGGATTCCAGCGAAGTTCGACCGATCTTTTAGAGGTCATATTCAGCCGAAGAAGCATCCGAAAATACAAAGATAAGGAAATACCCGAAGAATTCCTCGAGACGCTCATCAAGGCTGGTTGCTGCGCACCCTCTGCTGTAAATAGGCACCCATGCCATTTCGTCATTTTGAGAGACAAGGAAACGCTGAAAGGCATAGCATCAATGGCTTTCTACGATAGAATGATAGCTTCCGCTGCCGCGTGCATCGTGATCTGCGGAGACAAGGCTGCCCAAGGAACCGAAGAATTCCTCATCGAAGACTGTGCAGCAGCCACGGAGAATATACTTCTCGCCGCACATGGGATAGGGCTGGGCGGCGTATGGTGTGGCGTTCTGCAGCGATCAGCTTTGCACGATCACCTTTGCAAGGCGCTTGCATTGCCTAACAAAGTGACCCCTCTGGCTATAATCGCGCTGGGATTTCCAGATGAGTCGCCTCCTCTTAAAGAGCGCTACGATCCGCACAAGGTGCATTGGGAGAAGTGGTGAAGAAAAGCTTATTTGTTCTAGCGATTATTGATAATTAATTAGCCTATTATCATCTTCCTATGGCATAGGTGATCACTAGTATAGATCCATTTGTGACAATCCTATCTTTCCAAATTCACAAAAGGATACATAGCGCTTATTGGGAAGCGCATATTCGAAATAATACAACTAATTATCTATACCGCAAATACAATTCGATTTTGAAAGAATCCTTAGACTATATCGACGGAATCAGCTTAGTACCAAAACTCGAAAACGACTCTTCGAAAGTTGCGATTGCATATACAATTGCTTTTTGATAAAAGAGAATACCTGAACATCTTCTAGCAGCTTCATTCCAGAGGCTTAGTCACAAGGCTCAAGTCTACATGACAGTAGCCGCTAGGATTCTTCCGTAGGTAATTCTGATGATATTCTTCGGCTGGGTAGAAGGGCATGGCGGGCACAAGTTCGGTGACGATGGGCTTTGAGTAGCGTCCTTCCTCGGTGAGCTCGGCGATGATTTTCTCAGATATAGCGCGCTGCTCGTCGCTCTGATAGAAGATTATGGAACGATAATGCGTCCCAAAATCTGCGCCTTGGCGGTTACGCTGGGTAGGGTCGTGCATGCGGAAGAAGTGGCGCACAAGTTGGTCGTAGCTTATCTTGGCTGGGTCGAACTCGATGCGGAGCGATTCTGCGTGGCCGGTTGTGCCAGTGCAAACTTGCTCGTATGTGGGATTCGGGGTTGTGCCGCCGCAGTAGCCCACGATAGTCGAGAGCACACCAGGTAGGCGCCGGAAGTATTCTTCAGTACCCCAGAAACAGCCTGCAGCAAAGATAGCGGCCTGCCTCGTGTCAGTCTCAGCTTGAATAGGCGTATCCTGTGGACTAAATAAAGGCATCAATGCGCTACCCCCTTATTCATATTTTTGCCTATAAATGGCTAACTCATTTATCTTTTAAGACATTCGGTTCATCCCTAATTATCTTGCTATTTGTCCAAAATCCCGCCTATCCTTAATTATCTTGTCATCCAGTCTAAAATCCCGTCTATCCCATTGAAATCGAAAAATGTATTTTCATTGTATTCAAATAATCCAAAATAATGCTTTGCATTTAGAGCAATCTATGCATTCTCATCTCATGAGGATCTGCGATCACCTCAACTGGCATGGTTGGAAGACCGGTTCTCTATTTCAAATGCTCTTCGAGCCAATCCTTCACATCTTGATGGACCTCATCGCGATTGATCTCATTGAGCACCTCATGCCTTGCTCCGGGATATAGGATCATCTTTACATCCTTGATCCCCAATTCTTTGTATCTCTGAACCAGCGCCTTTACGCCATCATTCGCCCCAACAGGATCCTTTTCCCCAGCAATAATAAGAATGGGAAGATTCTTTGGGATAAGTGCTTGATTCCTTGGGTCATAAAGCTCCCACAGGCCGCGAGCCATATCCAGCATCATACCATTGGAGAAGGCAAAACCACACCAAGGGTCATCAATGTACTTTTGAACTTCCGCCTCGTCGCGGCTGAGCCAATCAAAAGGAGTTTTGGTTGGTGCAAAGGCCGCATTGATGCTTTCGAATAGACCTGGGCCTTCAGGGTATTTGTCCCGTAACTCGCCTGCGGCAGCTTGCTCCAAGGCTGACTCTGCCTCTTTTGGAATGAAAGCCAGGCCAGTCGTTCCAGAAAGTATCGCACCTTTTAGATCGCTGCCCCACAATTCGATGAACCTCTGTGCGATGAATGAGCCCATACTGTGACCAAAGAAGAAAAGCGGCAAACCTGGATTCTCTTTTTTGATGATCTCTTTCAGCTCGTTTTCATCATTGACCATGCCGTTCCAGCTGTCGACTCCGCCAATTCCAGCTTTAGAGAGGTCCTTGGCTGTCTTTCCATGGCCACGATGATCATCTGCATAGACCGCATATCCAGCTTCATTGAGATATTTTGCAAATCGCTCGTATCGCAGCGCGTGTTCCGCCATACCATGCGCTACTTGCACTACGGCTTTTGGCTTCTGGTCATCCGGTAGCCATTCATAGACAAAAATCTCAAAACCATCGGGATCCGTGAATGTGAAAGTTCTTGTGCTCATACGCCTCCTCCTTATATTTGTATGCATTTGTATGCATTTGCGCTTTAATCATTGACTACGCAAAGAATACAAAACTTGGATTATAACGAATTTTCTATTTCTGGGTTCGCTCCAAAGGCGGACTCTTTTATTATACATCAGCCTGCAGCTCTATCAAGATATGTCCAATATGTGCAGATTTTTCCCTTAGATATTATTTACATAAGAATTGCCAAGAAAGGCTCTTATCTCGATACTTGACAGGTTAAGAAAAATGTCATGCAATTCTTTATCTTGACTTTGCCAGTTTGTTTTCTAATAAAGTGTTATAATCACTTATCGTATAATGACTAGCGCACATCTAGTCAGATCATAAATCTGTAGTACGTATTCTACTTGCTGTGCTTTGTCTGGGCAAGTAGATGGCGAATCTCTTGTACGGTGAGCGACTGGCGAGAAAAATCAATCCCAAGGTCTTCTCCAATCGCCTCAAGGACTGCGTCATAGTAGTCAAACACATAGAGCTTCTCATCGATCCTTGTGCCACAAGCACTCGCGAGTGACTCTTGAATCGCAGCTGAGGAATACTTCCATCCAACGCGATATTCTATAAGTCTAATAATAAGCAAACTAACAAAGCATATGAGGAAGTGTGCACGGATATGGTTCTCGGTAGAGAGAAACACCGGCCGAGCCTTAAGTTCACTCTTTGTTACCTTGAAGGTTTCCTCAATACGCCATAAGCCCTTATAGATCTCAATAATGTCATCGTCTGTGACCTTTCTATTGAGCTGGAAGAATCCGTCAGGAGTATAGCGGTACTCTGCCTTAAAGGGCTTTTCATCTTTCGCTCGTCCAATGACATTAGTACAGATGACATAGTAGCCATCGAGCTTCTCATCCTCATCAATCCGACCCTCATCGAGCATCATCAGGTACTCGGTCTCGGGAAAACATTCCCTCGTTGTCTTATCGAAGGGTACTTTCTTTAGGTACTTTGCTGAGCCATAGGAGCTCGTCTTCGCATCCTTCGAGAGCGCATAGATCTGTCCAGCAGCTTTCTCGATGGCAAGTGCGCGTTCCCTACGAGTCCGCTGTGCATACTTTTCACTATAGATGACTATCTGACGCTCATTCACAATGCTCTTCGTGCGTCTTCCCTCACTATCTGTAACCCATATCTCCCTAGGGCTATAGCGACTCTTATGTTTAGCTACAAGCTTTCCCTCACTATCGTAGACAGGACTATAGCCTTCTTCATCTAGAACATAGTCCTTAAAGGCCTTATCTGCTCCCCTAACCGAGTAGCTCATCACATAGCCATTATGCCCAAGCCGAATCTTCGCAATATTGTCTCCACTCATCATCCCTTTATCAGCAACAATAATAAGGTGGTGCAAGCCAAAATCGACTACCGTGTCATCAAGCATAGAGGGTGGTGTCTTAGAGTCATTGCTGTTGCCACGGTAGAGCTCATAGGAGACAGGTAAGCCTTGCGCATCCAAAAAGAGTCCCATCTGGACTATTGGATTAGGCCTATGCTCCTTTGAGACTCCCTTCGCCCGAAGACTATCGGCCTCATCGATCTCAAAGTAGTAGTTAGTCACATCGTAGTAGAGTAGAAGCGTATCGCTTTTGTAGTTGGCCTTCATTTGTTCATGCAGGTGCTCTAAGAGTGCCGGCCGCCACTCAAGGAAGTAGTCAAGCGAGCGATACACCTCATTTTGGGAATAATTGGTATTTTCAAAGAATATCCCCCTATTCTCCCATGCACCGCGCTTAGAATCAGGATAGAGTGCGCGATTAAAGATGAGCATCTTAAAGATGGAGTTGAGGTTTGCCTTAAACTTCTTATAGCGCTGGTGGTTATTGAGAAACACATCGATTCTCATCTCATGATAGAGTTTTGAGAGTGCGGCATAACCTAAGTTCTTGCGAGCTACTCCATCAGGGCTAAGATTCTCGTATTTAGTAAGGCTCGCATTTGGGTCTAATTGCAATAGCCGTGTCGCCTCTTTTGCTTTCTTCTCTAGAGTCATTTGCTTCGCGACTTCTTTGAAATGCGCTATTGGGTCTGGATAGATCTTCTCTAGCTCATCGAGATAGCCCAGGTTTTGGATCATGCGTTTCTTCGACTTGCCATTAAGGCGATAAGCCTCGACTATTTTGAGAATCGTACGACCGCTTTTCTTCTCATAGATAGTTCCCAAGAACATAGAACCCTCCTATGAGAAGAGTATAGCACAATTCTAATCGGCCCACAACGGCCCATGCATTATTTCTTCAATATATTTTTTAAAAAATATCCCCTTCCGCTTGCGCAAAAAGGAATTATTTTCTTGACCCCCTCAAGTCAACTGGAAAAGTACGGCAATCTGGTTTTTAAGCAACATCTCTGCTGTTGCATGTGATTTACCATTTCAGTTAGATTCTTTTTGCGGCAAAGCAAAAACTTGACAGAAAAAGCTATCATAAAATATGATTTTCAAATATTGATAAGATCGAGAGGTTTATAATCATGCGAGATTCAATCACTGATGTTCCTGGTATCAGAGTAGGAAACGCTCAGGATAAGGAAAAAGCGCGAGGATGCACTGTTGTATTATGCGATAACGCAAAAACAGCTGGAGTCGATGTTAGAGGAGGCTCTC
>MWDY01000055.1 GCA_002070755.1 Spirochaetes bacterium ADurb.Bin110
TATCCATAGGCTCAACAATAGTACAGCAAATACAATGGGTTTGAATCTCGACTTTTTCATGAATTGCATCCTCCTATTATTCTTTCTGCATTGGTATTCATATAATAACATTATACGTTTAACCTACTTGTCAAGATCACTTTATTAGTGTTACGAACCTTTGAAATAGCTTTGCTTAAGAATGAAACTTAGGCAAGAGCAAACTTAGGCAAATAGTTTGGCTTTTTCTGGAATGGTGTCATAACATTCTTCTTCCATATCCTCTCTAGAGTTGCTGTCAGGGTCAACCTAGAAAAAAATGCTCGTTCCTTAAACATCCTTCTAATTCCTTCCAGGATCTCCGCTTTTTCTATCCCCGCCATTTCTCCATGTACTCGCCTATCCCTTATCGATGCCTTAATCGAGTATCTCTTGAGATAGTTATGATTGATTAGATAAAGCACAAGCCGCGCCATACCATTGGATGCATTCCGCGTAAAACAGGCAGTTTCCCTCCGGTGATTCGCCTGATCCTTTCTTATCTCTCTATCAAGATAGTTCGAAGCAAACAGAGGATTCTGCTTTGTCCGAGGAAGAGTAGAGCTAACCGTGATTCTGCCGATCCTATGCTTGTCATCCTGTTTCTGAAAGAGCAATGAGGCATAGTAGGCCTGAGTATATTCCTTTTTCTCATCAGTGACGAGGATGAGTGGATGACCAGTCTTTGGAGGATAGATTGTCCCTAATGTTGTAAGAATATCCAAGAAGGTCCTTTGAATTGGCTTTTTCTCGAACTCTAGACCATGATAGAGAATTACTCTCTTCTTCTTTTGAGCATTCGTCATGATGCCGCAGCGCCGATGAGAGGCATGGCTTATGTCGAGTATATAACGTGAGTAGCTCGTGATGGCGATAGTGATCTCATTAGGGAAAAACTGGGAATGGTCAAAGCTGATAAATCCGTCTATACAGACATTCTCTTCGGTATTAACAAAGGGTAACATGGAAGAATGCAATGAAATAGCCTGTCTAGCAAGACGCTCCAAACGATTTTGTATAGTTGAACAACTAGACTTAAGAGCACGAGAGATTGCTCTTAAGCTTTCTGAGGAGACATGCCTATTTAGGATATCTTCATAGGAAATAAGCTTTTTAGCATAGTAGTCTATAGAGAAAGTCTGAGTAGAAAAGGTTTTATGGCAATAAAGGCAGCGGAACCGAGGTACTCTACCGAAAGTTTTTGTTGAGTGATATCCCGAGGGGATAAACCAATGGCCTCTAGCAAGCTCATGTAGAGAACACTTAGGATTAGGACAAAAGGGAAAGAAAACATAATTTCCTCCTATAGAGCTTTATGGATGATGCTCTGTAGGATAATACGCTAAAGAACACCTTTTTTGATTCAAAATATATCAAAGGTTTGAAACACTAACTAATATCTCTTGTTGACAGCTACGAAAACTCGATGTATCCTGTTTATATGCGATTTGGTGATGCACAAAGTTGCATTATGGCCTTAGCACGCTCAAGGCTTATGGCTTGCGGTTGCATTATGGCCTTAGCGCGCGTTACCGCGCTTTACGCTTATAGCTTGCTATTGCCTTATAGTCCCGGCATGCAAAGGAAGAGCAGCCCCCGCGCGACAAGGCTACCAAGTCAAGAAGGAGAGATAGATTGACAAACGGTCTAAAAAGAAATGTCGAAAGGCTCTTCGATGATAAGGGGCATGTCTTTTTATTGGCGCTCGATCATGCACAGAGTGGGGTAATGCCTGGGCTTGAAAACATTTCGAGCTTGATGGATAAGCTTGTTTCTGCGCCTCTCGATGGCTTTATATTAAATGTTGGCCTGGCAGGAAATCTCGCGCGCGCTCCTTTTCTTAGAAAAAAACTGGTATTGAGGACTTCCTTTGGGGCTTCGAGCCTTGCAAGTAGCTATCCGCAAGCGCATCTCAATCATGTGAGTCCTGAGACGGCGCTGGCTCTCGGTGCGGATGCCGTTCTCATGATGGCTGTCGTTGGCGGCGAGGATTACTACAGTCTACAGCCTCTTGCAGCTGATATAGATGGCTTCCATCAATATTCCATTCCGGTCGTGGTCGAGATAATCGCTGCGGAGTTCGGTAAGACCGCAACTTTCGATGTCCAATACAATGGCGCAAGAATTGCGGCTGAATTGGGGGCAGATGCGGTCAAGGTCTTCTATGTCGACGATTTCGAGAAAGTGATCGAATGTTGCCCAGTTCCTGCCATACTTGCAGGTGGCCCAAAGGATCGCGATATCAACACTGTAGCCAAACATGCGGTCGATTGCGGAGCGTGTGGATTTGCCTTTGGTAGAAATATTTTTCAGGCGGACGATCCTCTGGAAGTGATTAGGTCTTTGAGGGAGATTTTGGGATAGGGCTGGCAAAATAGGCGTTCGATTGGCTAGCGCCTTATAGGATAATAGCTCGTCGAAATAGGCGTTCGATTGGCTAGCGCCTTATAGGATGATAGCTCGTCGAAATATATGTTTGCCTGGCTAGCGCCTTATAGGACGATAGCTCGCCGGAACAGGCGTTTGACTAGCTAGCGCTTTATGGCATGAGAGCCCGCCAGAATAGGCATTTTATAGGGTGAGCGCTTAAGGTGAGCGCTTAAGAGGAGGATAGCTTTTGCGATGAAAACCGGGCCTGATATCTCCACGATATATAGGATAGCCCGATATTACTATGCGGATGGGCTTTCTCAAGAAGAAATAGCCACCAAGGAAGGCTTTTCACGCTCCCAGATTTCAAGGCTCCTGGAGAAGGCCAAATCGATGGGCATGGTAAGAATCACGCTTGTACCTCCGGAGAGTCAGCAAAGCGAAGAGTTGTCGGAGATTCTCGCCGAGATGATGGGGCTTAAGTCAGTCCTTGTGGTTCCGATAGCCAAGACCGCCAATCGAGATGAAATCGTCAGGGCGATAGCCACGCGAGCAGCCGATTTTCTTAGCGAACTATTGCCTTCCTTCAATGTCGTGGGGATCGGCTGGGGCAAGACCGTTTATGAGACCTCGATGCTACTATCTCGCCATAAGGGACAAAGCGATTATGATCGACAGAGCGGTTATAATCGACAAGGCAATCATGACGGACAGAGCAATCATATTGGACAGAGTAAGCATCTGTTCTTCGTGCCTCTTATCGGCCTTTCAGGAGACACCAACCCAAATCTGCAGATAAACACCATAATCGACCGTTTCAGCAGTACCTTTCAATCAAAAGGGCTGTTCATCAACCTATCGTCGGTGCGCGAAAAGGGCAGAGCGCTTTCCAATATCGAGGAGCATCGTATCCGCGCCCTACAAGAATACTGGAAGCAAGTCGAAGTCGCTGTCGTGGGGTTGGGAACTCCTCCTACATTTTCGATAAATATTCTCGATGAATTGCCGGAGAAATACAAAGAAGAGCTCAAAAAGAGCTCTTCTTGCGCCGATATTCTTGCCCAATTCTTCGACGAAAAGGGAACAATCTTTCACTCTGAGCATGAATACGATTTGGTCGCTTACGATATAAGAGACTTGTCCAATCTGCAGCGGTCGATCTGCCTGGCAGGGGGCGAGCTTAAGGTTCCGGGTATTATAGCGGCTGCTCAAGCGAGGTTCATAAGCGATTTTGTTACAGACGAGCAGACTGCCCTCGCGATTCTAAAACTTCTCCGTGAGGAAAAAACATGAAGGCACTTGTATATATGGGCATCAAACAGCTTGAACTTAAAGATGTCCCGGAGCCAAGCTCGGATTTTATCGTCAAAGTTCTTGGCTGCGGCATTTGCGGAACCGATCTCAAGACCTATCAGAAGGGACATCATCTCTTTTCTCCTCCTGCGATACTGGGGCATGAATTCTATGGTTTGGTCGAGAAGGCTCCCATAGGATGCGGCTACCTTGTAGGCGACAAGGTGGTGGTTGCGCCTTATGCAGAATGCGGCTTTTGCGACCTTTGCATGAGGGGTGCGGGATCTCTCTGCCCTAACAAGCATTATGTCGAAGGAGGGGCATTCTGCGAGCGGGTGGGGATAGCATTGGATTATATCGAGCAAGGCGTATTCCCTATCAAAGAGGCAGACGATGTCTACACTTTGGTCGAGCCTCTCGCCTGTGTGCTAAATGGATTCGAACAGCTCGATCTAAAGCCGACAAGCAGGGCTCTCGTGGTCGGGGCAGGACCCATGGGCGCTCTCTTTGCGATTCTTTTCATGGCAAAGGGCATACCGGTTGCGGTTGTCGAGCCCAGCGCGCAGAGAAGGGAGAGAATCGCATCATGGGGCATCGAGGTTTTCGAGCCCGACCATGCCAGCCGCTCAGGCCGAGCTGGCCAAGTGGAAAAAGGCCTCTATGATATCGTGATCATCGCCGTAAACAAAAAAGAGCTTGTAAGTGAATATATAAAGCTTGTAGCCGATGCAGGCACTGTCTTGATGTTCTCGGGGCTTTCGAGCGACGAAATAGTCGCCATCGATGCATATTCGATCCACTATCGACAGGTCTCTCTGAAAGGGAGCTTTGGGTATGCGCTCCGCCATTTCAAGGAAGCTCTCTCCTTGATCGAAGCGCATAAGGAGATGTTTTCAAAGATAATCACGCACCGTTATCCGCTAGAGCGCGGGAAAGAGGCATTCGACATGCTTGCCTCGGGCGAGGCATTGAAAATCGTGCTTAGGCCATAAGGGATTGAAGCATAAAGGTAATAAAGCACAAAGAGAAGCGGCATATAAAGAGGAATGGCATGAAAATCGGACTTATCATAGGATCTGCTTCGGGTAAGGGATACGCACCTGAAGCCATGATTTCGCTAGTCCCCCGTCTCCAATCTCATGATGTTGCTATATGCGCTGGCCCATTTGGATGCGACTCGCCTCCTTCCTCATGGTCGAGGCTGTCGACAGAAGCATCGGCGAGCTATGTGGAAAACCTGAGGAGTTCCGTGGCGAGCCTTCTGGATTGGGGCTCGGATATGCTCATCTGCATAGGTGGCGATGGGCTTGCCTCCTATGTGCTAGATGCGATTATAAGCCGAGGTAAAAAGCTGCCTCTTTTGGGCATTGGCTCTGGAACTATCAATGTTGGGCCCATAATCGCTTTTAGGACCGAAGACATTCCGATGCTCGACATCTCGAAGCTTTCTGTAAAGACAATAGATGCGGTCGAAGTCTCTGTCGATGGAAAACACCTCGCTTATGCACTGAACGATGCCATAATCGGCAATTCGTTTTTAGGCATGCTAGAGGGGCGCGTTGTCAATCTCTCCGCAAAAGCCCTTCTCGATTATGGCAGGAAACTGGAAATCGAGCCTTCTCCGCACATCGCGAGAAAAGATTTCTGTATAAGTAAAAATGGCCTTCGGATCGAAAATTCCATGCAAAAGCCCGCACAGATAATCGTCTCACCGCTAAAAAAGCGCGAATTCTTCGGAAGAGCCATTGCGGGTGTACTCTGCAACGCCTCATATATGGATGGTGCCGCGGCTCTCGGGCTTTTCGACACGGTTATAGTGAGGGCGGCGATGCCTCTGAGAGGTTTTGAGAATATGGCGCTTTCCGAGCATCTGCTCTTTGAGCCAAAAGATCTTGTCGAAATAGAGGGGCTAAGCCGCGATGGCGATATCGTCGTAGATGGTAATCCCTATCATAGAGAAGGCGAAGTCGTGAGCTTCAAACTTCGCTTAGATATAGCGGAAGTTCTAGTTCCTAGAGGTCACAATTCAGAACCAGAGGGTGTCCTATGTCAGTAAGAAAGAAAAAGGAAGCGCAGGTATATAGCATCAAAAAGGAACAGCACAGGGCGGCAGCGATCTTTGTCACACCACTATTCATTACGCTCATTCTACTGTTTTTGCTTCCTGTAATTCTTGTAATCATAATGAGCTTTACAAATTGGACCATGA
>MWDY01000056.1 GCA_002070755.1 Spirochaetes bacterium ADurb.Bin110
CATTAAACGTAATAAGCAGAATTTAACAAGCAGTTTTTTAAAAAGCGGAAAACATCATGTTTTCCGGTATTTGTTGTTGGAAATCGCAATAAGCAAGAAACAGTGCTTTCTATAAGGCCTGATATGATGAATCGTTTTCCGTCTATTACACTGCTAGACAGGGAGGATCATAAATGAAACGAGCAATTATTTTTACTTTCATAGTACTTTTAGCGCAAGGGTGCGCTAACCTTGGTCACAAAGAGTTCTACACACAGGCCGCGCCTATGAAGTATCCCGTTACTGAGAAAACGATGGTATTCGAATACGCAAACGTTAATCTTAAGGAAATCTACGATCTTATATTTTCTGATTTCTTAATCATTGGCCGTTCCAGCTTTAATGGGCCCTACGAAAACCCAGCCCAGTCCATTCCCTACGCTAAATCAATCGGTGCGGATGTTTTCATTTCTACGTCACAGTTCAAGGAAGCTAGAACATCTTTCATGAATTTACAAAATCCGACATTAAGTACGACGCAAATTAGCGGATATTCTGGAAAAGGCTCATTCTATGGCACGGCGACCACCTATAGCACCCACACAACTACTATACCCATTACAGTCAATCGGTACAATCAGGATGGCCTTTTTCTAAGAAACGTTAACGGCATTGTGCCACTTTGGGATAGAACTGAAGCTCAATATAAGAAATCAGAGCCAAATGCTCTTGAAGGTGTGTGGTTCAATGAAAACTATAAGCTAAATCTGTACAGCTCTGGCCATCAATTCGTCGCTTTCATTGCAGGCGAGCCTAAAGATCGTCATAGCTGGAGCAAAGGGCAATTGAAGTTTATCTATGGTGTTGATTCCGGTGTCGGGATATACCTTATGGGTGACAAAACCCCTATGCCTGCTAAATTCACTTTGAACAAATTTGGTCATCTTGAGGTAACGCTTATAACGTCAGAGGAATCGTTTTCATTTGCACGTTAATTATTTTGTTTCTAACCAGTTACTCAAGCCGATCGTCGCTTCGCGGCTCCGGCTTAGCTTTTCGTTAAGCCTCACAAGAAAGGACCCAACCATGAAGCGCTTCTCACAGCGTATTGGAGCAGCGGAGGTACCCACTGTGATCCAGCTGGAAGGCATCTCGGATGCGCTCCGAAACTCCATCTGGAACTATATTCACACCCTATTCGATGAAGGTGACTCAGGATGGTGGCGTATCGCCGAGAACAGTGCGCAATTCTTCTTTAAGGTACCGGTCGATGAGTTGCCCCATTACAACCATCGCAGAATGGAATGGATCAAGCAGCGCGTCTATGGCATGGCATGGTACGAAGTTTATGACTTCGCCGAGTTCGTAACGGAATGGTATGAGAAATCGTGGAGTTATCCGAAGGTAAGAAAGGCGCAGATTCAAGCAGTCTTCAACCGGATTCTTGAGACTGAGTTCTCTGGCTATCGGTTCATCCAAGGGGAACTTGCGCCAATATCGAACCCTGCAGAAGTCTCCGAGATCGAAGGTGCGCTTGGAACGACGGCACTGCATGGGCTCACCGGCGCGCATGCACATATCTCCACCGCCCTTCAACTACTTGCCAAGCGCCCCGATCCGGACTACCGAAATTCCATCAAGGAATCCATCAGCGCGGTTGAGGCTATTGTGAAGCAATTGGGCTCACCGGACTCTCAAGGCCTGTCCGGAGCACTCAATGAGCTGTCGAAGAAGATCTCTTTGCATGGTGGGTTTCGCGCTGGCTTACTGAGTCTCTATGGATACACAAGTGACAAAGGTGGCATCCGTCATGCGATGCTGGATGAACCTAAAGTCGGCTATGACGAGGCGAAGTACATGGCCGTCGCATGCTCTGCGTTTGTAAATTACCTTGCGGCGAAGGCGAATCAATCGGGACTGCTGGGCAAGCAGAAATGAGGCTTAACATGGATGTCGACACGGACGGCCACTTCTACGTTATGTACCCGAAAGGTAATTAGTGAAGATTGAAAAAGAAATTCCTGAGAATGTCATTTATTTGAGGGACGCTTGCCTCTCCAATGCGTCTGATCTGGTTCGTGCAGCGAAGCGAATTCTTATCGACGAAAAACTACCGAACATCTCTTACAACCTTGCCGTCTTGGCTCTTGAAGAAATCGGCAAATCGACCCTAATTGTTATGGGCCACATGGCTGATAGGAGAGGCGATGCCATGTGGAACGCAGATACATCATATGATGATCACATCAAGAAGCTCTTCTGGGCAATGTGGGGGCCACAGATAGGCCGCGAGAAGATTACACCGGAACAAATCCAATCTCTCCAAGGTCTGTCACGAAGAATACACAACACTCGTCTCCTGGCACTCTATGTGGATTCCGATGCCAATAGTCAGCGGTTGCCGCGCGAAGTCGTTTCAAACGACGAGGCTCAAAACCTGATCAATATGGCGAGCGCACGTCTTGAGATGGAGAAACTGCAAGAATTCACCGAACTCAAAGACAATGACTTCGAGACCTTGAATTGGTTTCTTGTGGCGACATCAGACCAAGAGAAAAGGAATTTGATCTTTGGCGGCAAATCAATGGAAAAGCTCGCTGAGTTGGGCACAACAAAGAAGTGGGTAGATTGGCTAAAAAAAGAGTTCGACAAGGCCGAAGAAGAAGCGAAACAGGCAGTCAGTAGGGAACTCCAGCGAAGATCTTCAACTGGTGTAGCAGGCTTGCAGGAGAAATGGAAAATCAGAATACGCCTCTTCTCAAACTCGCACTCTATACGCGCAAAATCCCTGAACAAATGGAATGAACTTGGAAGTTGGATACGGCTTTATCCCGTTACTGGAAAGAAGGACCAACTGATTGCCGAGTTCACCCTTCCCCAAAACGTTCCTCTGGCTGGTTTGTGGTGGGCGGCGTGGGGTGCAGCTCGACGGTTTGTCGTGGCGCTGAATATCGGCACATTTGGTTGTTTCTGGTGGTATGTTCCAGAGCACATCTCTCGGTTCTACGAGAAGGTCACTGACTTAGAAAACAAGGATATGGAAGTGAGGTTGGAGAGGAATCCGGTACTAAAGCTAGATTGGAAACACGCTGCGTTATCCGAGGCGGAATTGCAGAATACAGCACTCTGCTTCGCCATGTTGCCTGGAGACAACGATTCGAAATTAGGGCAAAGTATGGGTGCATATATCACCGGCTTGGCTTTTTTGAACAAGAGCGATATACATCTCCAGTTCGAACCCAACTGCTACGAACTATTTTACAAGTCAGTGAAACTTGGGATGACACATTTTGCTGATGGGGATGGGAAAGAGCATTTTCCGGATAGCTTTGCAAAGCTGCTGCAAAGCTTCAACATTGGGCCAGAGGAAATAGAAAAACACAGAGCCATAGCAAACAAAATGGAATCGAGCAGCCAACCCCGTACATTTGGGAAGGCAGAAATAACGTTGAGTGAAGTGGGGGTAGTAAAAATCATGTGCGATGCATACTTCACGAGGAAATTTAGAGAAATGGCAAAAGCAAGGAAAGAAAAAAGTGATGTTGAGCCACCTACATAATCCGGCACTTCAGCCAATCGGCGAGAAAACGGCTCTCGCCTCTGGCTAAGCTATTTGTTATGCAGCGAAAGAACAAAGGCATGCATCAGTAAATGAGAGTGAGGGTCGAAATGCAAAAAGAAGAAAATCACTCTACGAAATTAAACAAAAAATTAGCCGCTGTATGTGGCCTTTATTGTGAAGCATGCTCATGGTTTATTGCCACCACTGAAGATCCTCAAAGGCTCAAATGGCTTGCGGCACAATTGCATTTCTCGGAGGAAGAGAGCAAGTGCTATGGATGCCGGTCGGGCAAGAGGTTGCCTTATTGCGAGAAATGCAAGATGTCCTCTTGCGCAGCTGAACGAGGAATTGACTTTTGCAGCGAATGTGAAGATTATCCCTGCGATGACCTGAAACGGTTTCAATCTGCAATGCCTCATCGGATCGAGCTTTGGGTCAATCTTGAACGAATCAAGTCTATTGGCTATAAACAATGGATCAAGGAAATTAGGGAAACCTATACCTGTCCGCAGTGCCAAACTCTTAATTCCACTTACGACCTGAAATGTCGAACGTGCGGCGAAGAGCCCAGCTGCAATTACGTAGCCAGACACAAGTTGGCAATCGAGCAGTTTTTGAAGAATAGATGATGCATAACCCGTCAATACAGTCGATCGCTCACGCTCCGGCTGATGTTGTCGTTGGGCTTAAAAATATTAAAAGGAAAAGGATTGATGAGATGGAGGATAAAGTTGCTAAAAAGTCAGGAATCAACATTCGAGCCTTAGCGTCGCTGGCTTTGTTTTGTGCAGGAGTATGGTTAGTTCCTTCCGGCATCGCGCTTCATTTTTCCTCTCACGATGGTGCCACTAGGTGGAGCCACCTGTTCATGACCATTCATAACACTGCTTCTTTTCTCTTCTTAATAGCGGCTGTTGTTCACATTATTATGAACTGGAAGGTTCTCACCCACTATGTAAACGCAAAAATCGGAGAGTATATGAGATTCAAGAGAGAGCTATTGATTGCGGTCCTGGGGGTATCGGCGTTATTGATGCTGGTGGCGTTTCATGCCTTTCCCGTTCCGTAGGTGGTGTTTTGAGCAAGATGCAAATGTAAGGCGTGCCCAACCAGTCGCTAAAGCCGATCGCAGCTCCAGGGGGGCTGCTCCGGTTTAGCGTGTCGTTGGCCTTAAAATCGATTGACATTGTCGTGTTCATGACGTACCATATGTAGTACGATAAGGAGGTTGGGAAATATGACAACATTAACAGCATCAGACGCAAGAAAGCGCCTATACAATCTTGTGGACGAAGTAAAGGATACACACGTTCCGGTTCAGATTGTAGGCAAGAGAAATTCCGCTGTCCTTATTTCCGAAGAGGACTGGCGGTCTATAGAAGAAACTTTGTATCTCACTGCAATTCCCGGCATGCGCGAATCAATTAAAAAGGGCTTGAAGACACCTATTGAAAAGTGCAAGGAGGAACCTGGCTGGTGAGTTGGAGATTGGTCTTCACCAAACAAGCGCAAAAAGATGCAAAAAATATTGCACAGTCCGGTCTTAAACCACAGGTGATTCGATTGCTAGACCTGCTAAGAGCAGATCCATTTCAAAATCCGCCGCCCTATGAAAAGCTCGTGGGCGACCTATCGGGGGCGTATTCTAGAAGAATCAACATACAACATCGTTTAATTTATCAAATATTAAAAGACATCCATACGGTAAAAGTTATCAGAATGTGGACGCATTATGAATAATCTGTGCTCAAGATGTTAGAGACGATCGCAGCCCGCTGGGCTGCTCCGGCTCAGCTTTTCGTTATCAAAAAATAATCTTGAAATATATGCATATAATGTGCATACTATGGCATCACATTAGTATGAGGTGAAAACATGAGAACAACACTGAATATTGAAGATAATTTAATTGACAAAGCAACAAAAATTACCGGAATCAAAGAGAAAACAACACTGGTTAAGCTGGGATTGGAAGCGCTGATTGCCAGAGAAAGCGCACGGAGGCTTGCAAAGTTAGGCGGAACGCAAAAACAGCTACAGGACATACCGCGAAGAAAAGGAGCATGATCGATCATGGTTCTTGTGGATACCTCTGTTTGGGTTTCACATTTCAGAGACGGGAATACTGAATTGGCAACCTTGCTCAATAATGGCACGGTATTATGCCACCCGTTAATTGTCGGGGAACTGGCGTGTGGAAATTTAAAAGACAGAGCCGTCATACTTTCTTTTCTTAAACTGTTACCCATGTGCATTGAAGCAGAACATGAAGAAGTATTATCCTTTATTGAGAATAACCGCATCATGGGTAAAGGTATCGGTTATGTAGATGCTCAGCTTGCCGCATCCTCTGTATTAACGGGCGTTCCGATCTGGACACGTGATAAGAAACTGGCACAAGTCGCTGACAGTCTGCATGTGAAATATAAAAATTGATAACAAAATCAATCCACCCGATCGCTACGCTCCGGGTGATTTTTTCGCTGGGCATGATCAAAATATGGCAACCGACATAACATTAATGATCTACAAACGTACCAAGAGTGGACCAACGATATGAAAATCTCTCGCGTTTCTTTTTTTCTCGCACTTTTCACGACAGCAGTCCTATCGTCATGTGCGCAAATCGACGTGTGCAAGGAAGTCATCTCAACGAAGAACGCGCCAGCCGCCATTGGGCCTTACTCGCAAGCGGTGCGTGCAGGAAACACCCTGTTCCTCTCCGGGCAGATCCCAATCGATCCGAAGACCAATCAGCTGATGGCCATTGAGACTATCGAGGAACAGACAAAGCTCGTCATCGAAAACTTGCGCGCGGTGTTGGAGGCGAACGGCATGACGCTCGCGGATGTTGTTTCGACACAGGTATTCATGAAGGATCTGAATGAATTTCCCCGAATGAATGCTGTCTATGGTACCTATTTCAAGGAGGCACCCCCTGCACGTGCAACGATAGAAGTGTCCCGTCTACCGCAAGACGTAAAGATAGAAATAACTGCCATTGCCGTAAAACAACGGTGTTCGGATTAGGAAGGCAAAGGCAGATGATAGCGAAAAGTGTTAAGAATAAAAGTACGGCCCAACAAAGTCAATCCAGCCGATCGCCGCGCCTCGGCTGATGTTGTCGTTGGGCCTAAAATGGCAAACAGGATAGTTTCAATACGGCAGCAACCATGATTTTGGAAGGGGAGCAATAATATTATGATCACTGTTTTGAAGAAGTGCGAAAAGGTTATGATTCAGGCCCTTATGGTCATGATGGCAATCGTTTTGCTCCTTGCCACAATCGACCTTGGTTGGCTCATCATAAAAGATATCATAAACCCACCATATTTTCTTCTCAGTGTTGAGCAGCTGCTTGAGATTTTCGGACTCTTTATGTTGGTCGTGATTGGAATCGAACTGCTTGAAACAATAATGAAAACCTACATAACCCAGGATCAACCCCATTACGAGGTTGTTCTCTCGGTAGCAATCATTGCGATTGCACGCAAGGTGATCATTTTAGATCTCAAAGAGGTGGACAGCCTGAGCCTGATCGGAATTGCCTCTATTATTGTTGCGCTTACTGCGGGCTATTTTCTAATGAAAAGAGCCCGCTCTCAAGACAGGGCAGAGCGAACTATCCTGAATAATGATAAAATGTAAGCGCCTGCAAAGCAGCAACTTTTGGTTCATCACTATGATGATTACCGTTTAAACTCAAGTCTTTCGAAATTGAAATCGTTTTTCCCGGATTAATCTCAGGCAGGCATCCACCGCATCTGCGTCATAAATAGTTCCTCTATTTTTCTCGATCTCCTCCAGCGCTGCATTCAATCCCAATGCCGGACGATAAGGACGGTGGGATGCCATTGATTCCACTACATCGGCCACAGCAAGGATCCGGGACTCCAGAAGAATGTCATCCCCCCTCAGGTTTCTTGGATATCCCGAACCGTCCATCCGCTCATGATGCTCCAGGATCATTCTTGCAATGGGCCAGGGAAAGTCAATGTCCTTGAGGATGTCGTAACCGGACTGGGGATGGGTTTTGATAAGCTCGAACTCCATCTCTGTCAATTTATTCGGCTTGGTGAGAATTTCCGCGGGAACCGAGATCTTTCCAAGATCATGAATAATTGCAGCCATCTGGATACCATCAATCCGGTCGGAGGTCAGTTTTAGTTCCATGGCAATGGCACGGGACAGGTCAGCCACCCCTCGCTGATGCCCCGCCGTATAGGGATCCCTTGTCTCAACCGTCACTGCGACGG
>MWDY01000057.1 GCA_002070755.1 Spirochaetes bacterium ADurb.Bin110
CTCATGAGGCTTTTTGCCTCCTATGATCGACTGGTCAAAAGGACGAGTAATGTAGGCGATAGGAGAATAGGGATTGCCTGCGGAAGTTGAAAGAAGATTGATACCTTGTTTTTTTAATAGTTTAATATATTTCAGCGGCTCATTGAGATTGGGTTCCAGGAAATCTTTTTCATCGACACCCCATCCATAAGGGTAAGGATGTGCATCGAACACATTGAGTCTAGAGGCAATGATAAAATCACTGCCTACTGCATTGCGAATTTCCTTGATTATGGTAAGAGGAAATCGTGTTCTGTTTTCAAAACTTCCTCCATATTTGCCTGGTCTTGTATAGCATGCGAGAAGTTCCGAGATAAGATAACGATGGCAACTTTTAATATCCACTCCATCGTAGCCTGCTTCTTGTGCAAGTAAAGCCGATTTCACATAAGCTCCGATGAGATCGTCGAGATATGCATCAGAGATGATTGGCGAATCAGCTGAAATATCTAATGGCGGATCGAGGATTGGATCATGTTGTGGCACAAGGGGAGCGGCTTTCCCTTCTGGTCGTGAATAGCGACCCGAATGAGTGAGCTGTAAGATATTGATCGGCCGATGCGATGGACCGAAAGTCTCCTGCGCTATTTTGATTGTCTCATGCAAGAGTGAGGCAAAGGAACCAACATTTGCCGAAGTTAAACTCATTTGATGTGGATTGGCTTTCGCTTCTTGCAGCACCGCACAGGCTTCCCACCAAATGAGTCCCGCTCCTCCAGATGCATAGCGTCGATATCTGCGCCGAACAAGATCAGAAGGAGCTCCATCGAGCTCGCTATCGCATCCTTCCATAGGAAGGATAGCGAAGGAATTGGGAGCTTGCTTTGGACCGATTTTGGCTTTTTGAAGCAGAGGTGACAAATCTTCCGTAAATTGAATTTCGGCCTTTACTTCGTTCGCTTTTCTTTGTATGTCCCCAAGAGTCTTAAAATTGAATCCTTCGAATTCTGACATTATTTTCACCTGATTCCTTTCTATATCTATATTTCTATATCAATGATCGTGTACTTCATAATCTATGGCGCTTCATAAGATTTGAGAGAAACGCCAATCCTGAGGATGCTCTGACGTCTGGATCCATGATCGATTGAGTCCAGGGAGCATCGAGACCACCAGGAGCAAAAATTTCCATAACTATATGACCGCGGTAGTTCGAAGTAGCAAGCACAGAAAAGAGTGCGTCCCAATCGATATGGCCGCTTCCCGGCGGACCTCTATGGTTTTCGCTTGCATGGAAATGCACGAGCCGATGTTCTCTACATGCTGTATCCAAGGCTTCCTGCATATTGCTTTCTTCTATATTCGCCTGATAGGTATCGAATAAGATTCCTAAGGCAGGACTGTCCACCTCTGCAATCATACAGAGAGCTTCTTGCACTGTATTGATCACGCTTGTGCGGTAGCGGTTGATGGGCTCAAGTCCAATGGTGACACCTCTTTCCATGGCTTCGTGCGTTATTTCTTTCAAGCCCTCCACGGCGAAATCCCATTCGCGCTTTTTTTCTTCTGGTGGTAATAAATGCGCCTTGCCACCACCGGCATAGACTGGGCCTACAAAAAGCTTTGAGCCCATTTCCTCAGCTGCATTGAGGCATCCAATAACATACTTTTTGGTGGATTCTCGTATAGAGGGGTCAAAGTTCGACAGATCTCGACCCTTGGTAAAAGCACCACAGAGATCGATCGTGATTCCAAGCGACTTCGCGATTTGTCCCACTTTCTTGTGATCAAAGTCAAGCAAATCCATGCCTATTTCAACGACACCAAAACCGAGCGAAGCGACGTGCTCGATGAGACTTATATCTCTCTCAGTAAAAACGGGGATCCAATTCCAAAGACTTATGCCAATTCGCTCACTCAACATTTCTGAAGGCTCCTACCGTATAGATTTGCGAATGATAAGATCAGTTCCTAAAACATCAATTGTTGGTTCCTTTTTTTCTCCCTCAATAAGGTCGATCAATTTGTGGGCCCCTAATGCTCCCATCTCATAGAGAGGTTGAGATATGGTTGAGAGAGGAGGCTCGAGAAAGGCACTGATTTCTATATTGTCGAAACCAAGGATCGAAATATCATGAGGGATTGTAAATCCTAAATCGCGGATTGCACGCATAACCACGATTGCTTTTTGATCACTTGTACAAAATATTGCATCAGGTTTTATGCCTTTTTTTAATAGGCTCTGCGTGAGATAGTAGAAGCTGTTGTTTCCCGCTGTTTCCATAAGAACAAGCGCAGGATCGTAGGGGATTTCATTCGCTTGAAGAGCATCGATATAGCCTCGATATCGATGCTTATAAATAGATAGATCGCAAGGTCCACTGGCAATCGCGATCTTACGATGGCCAGTATGAATGAGATAACTTACACCATCGAAAGCGGCTTGATAGTTATCGATAATGACCGCATTTATTTTCTCCTCATAGTATCGAGACACAAGAACGACGGGGAAGCCTTCTTCATGGAGTGCTCGAATATGATCGCTTCCTGGCAATGTAGAAGCGACAATGAATCCATCGATATAGTGCGTTTTCAGTTTTGTAATGTATTCTTTTTCAATCTCTAAATCATCATCGGTAGTGCAAAGAATCGTGGTGAAACCTTTACTGCGTGCGACATTTTCCACGCCTCGCGCGATCACAGGGAAAATTTCATTATGAATGCTTGGCACAAGCAAGGCTATTGTGTTGGTTTTGCCTAGTTTAAGGCCTTGTGCAAGCACATTCGGGGAATATTTCGAAGCTTCGATTGCATTGAGCACTTTTTGCCGTGTCTTTTCATTGACATTGCCTTTGCCTCTCAGTACCCTTGAGACGGTGCTTGCTGAAACGCCAGCCATAAGCCCTACATCTTTTAGATTGGTCACAAGATCTATCCTTTACTTCAATAGATTGATCCGAAATAAATTAATCCCAGTAGACGCTTGCTCCACGGTGAGCAGAGGAACAATTCTTTTTGTAGAGTGAAAGCCATCCAGAGGAGGGTTTTTCAATCCTCTTCCAATATCGACGCCTTTCTGCGAATTCCTCGTCGCTCACGAGGGCTACGAGTTTTCTCGCTTCTATGTTGATATCGATGATATCGCCATTTTTGAGGAGTGCGATATTTCCTCCTTCATATGCTTCTGGCGATACATGGCCGATCGCGAGTCCACCTGTTGCTCCAGAAAATCGCCCATCGGAAACGAGTGCAACCTTCCTTCCCAATCCTTTTCCTAGAATAGCAGCCATAAAGGTTTCCATGTGTGGCATGCCAGGCGCCCCTTTAGGCCCCTCGTATCGTATGATCACCACATCGCCTTCATGGATTTCATCTTTTAGCGCTGCCTGCCACGCTTCATCCTGAGATTCATAAATTCTTGCTGGCCCTCGAAAGTGCCAGGCTTCCTTATCCACTGCAGAAAATTTGACTATTGCACTTTCAGTGGCAATATTGCCCGATAACACTGCAAGTCCGCCTTCAGAGAGAATGGGATCGTCTACAGTATGGATTACTTCCCTATTGTAGTTTTTGGACAGCGCAATTTTTTCAGCAAGTGTACCGAACATGCCCTTGGTAGATACATCGACAAGCCCTTTGCGAGCCAATTCCGCGATTACAGCTCCAAGCCCCCCTGCTTCAGAAAATTCTACCATCGTATATTTTTCATGATTGGGATAGATAGTAGAAATAACAGGCACTTTTCGGCTTATTTTGTCAAAGACTTCAGGCGTTATTGCAATACCCGTCTGCCGAGCAATTGCAGGAATATGGAGAATTGAATTCGTGGATCCGCCTGTGGCCATCATGTATGCCACTGCATTCTCAAAATTGGACTGTTTTACCACATCGAGAGGCCGTATTTCATCATGGACGAGTTCCATGATACGACGAGCCGCAAGGACGGCCATTTGTCGCCATTCATCGCTCTCGGCACGCACGCTCGCGTTCCCGTGCGGCGTAAAACCAAGTATTTCAGCGGTCGCACACATTGTATGTGCAGTACCCATGAATGGGCAGATTCCTGGAGTAGGGCAAGCATGGCGTACGATGTCTTTATATTTATCATGGGAAATAGTGCCCGCGACATAGGCAGCATAGGCTTGTTTTGTGTGGGTCAATGTAATCATTTTGCCATGATGGTTGCCAGGAAGCATATAGCCTCCTGTGAGCATCACCGAAGGGATGTTTGTCCTGAAAATGCCCATCAGCATCCCTGGAACCACCTTATCGCAGCTTCCGAGGAGTATCATTCCATCAAGCTTGTTGAGTTCTGCAAGGGTTTCCACTTCTGAAGAGATAAGATCGCGAGCGGGCAGGGTATAACGGTCGCCAGGGGTGTTGGAGCATATTCCATCGCAGATACCGGTAACGGGGAGTTCGCGAGGCAGCCCTCCTTGAGCGTCAATTTCGGCTTTTATGGCATCAAGGATATGCGTCAAATGAAAATGCCCTGGATTCATTTCATTCCAAGAATTGATAATTCCAATAACAGGACGAGTTGCCTGTTCCTCGCTTATACCCATTGCATAGAAAAGGGCATTGCGATGATCGAGCGATTCTTCATTCCATTTTTGAATCATTGTACTATTCCTTTTTATTTTCTCTTTGGAAAAGATGGATCGCGAAACCAGCGATTTCATCCTTAAAATAGATTACTGTCATATCACCATTTTGATTGCGCTTTATGGAATCTTCTGCAAAAAGAAATCCTTGTGATTCGAACCATCTCTTTGCTCCTTCGATATCATTGGTCGCTACCGCGATATGGCCATGTGTTCCTCTCCCCGGAGCTTTCATAAGTTCGATAAAGTCGCCTGCATAAAGCGAACTTCTGCTTTCTTTC
>MWDY01000058.1 GCA_002070755.1 Spirochaetes bacterium ADurb.Bin110
CTAGCGGGAGAGGGGATTGAACCCACGACCCAGCGGATATGAGCCGCTTGCTCTGCCAACTGAGCTATCCCGCCATGCAGGTGGTTGTATATCTCAAAAATGCCCCTTGGTCAATACCTTGTAAGATTTTGAACTCTAGGGCTATAATTTGCAAGATCTTTGAAGTTGGGGTTTGAATGGCCGATTGGCGTGACCAAAAATATATAGAGGTGTTTGATGGGACACTGAATGGCCTACAACGTCGTCGTGCTGTTGATCCCGCCTTTTCGATTGAAGATGTAGAAAACCAACTTGTACACCTATATGTCCTAGATGGAAATGATTGGTTAGGCCGTGGTGCGCTTGGTGATATAATCTCAGAGGCCACAATCGCAGCTTATGAGCTGTTCATCGAAGAATGGAAAATTGAAAAAGGGGGAAAGAATGGCTGTTGAGATTAGAAAAGTCGAAAGCCAGAGAGATTTGAAGCGATTTATAGATTTTCCTGTGCACCTTTATTGGGATAAACCAAACTATGTGCCAGCTCCCCGCTTTGATGAGATGCGGACCCTCAGTAAAGATAAGAATGCAGCTTTCGAATTCTGTGAGGCTGAATATTGGACCGCATGGAAGGACGATAAAATCGTTGGTCGTATTGCCGGCATAATCAATCACCGCTTTATAGAAAAATGGGGAAGGGAATGGGGTCGTTTTGGTTGGATCGATTTCATCGACGATACTGATGTATCTGCTTCGCTTCTTAAAACTGTTGAGAAATGGGCAGCTTCGAAGGGGATGAAGGCACTGCACGGACCTTTGGGCTTTACTGATCTAGATCGGGAAGGCATGCTTGTAGAGGGCTTTGATGAGTGCGCAACCTTAGCTACGATCTATAATTATCCATATTATCCTCAGCATTTGGAAATGCTTGGTTACCGAAAGGACGTAGACTGGCTTCAATTCCAAATCTTCGCCCCTAAGGAGATTCCAGAAAAAGTCCTACATGTGGCCGATCTGCTTGCAAAACGCTCTGGTGTTCATCTTTTTGAATGGAAAAATAAGCGCGTCATTGTCGAAAAATTTGGCAAGGAGATCTTTGCATTGATAGATGAGGCATATGGGGATCTCTATGGCACAACGCCTTTGAGTGAGCGGCAGGTAGAGGACTATATCAAGCAGTATCTTGGCTTTGTGGATCCGCGCTTTACCAAGATTCTCGTAGACAAGGAGGAGCGCCTAATAGGATTCGGCATTGCTATGCCCAGTCTTTCGGAAGCTTTCTATAAATCGAGAGGCAGGCTCTTTCCAACAGGTTGGTATCATGTCTTAAAGGCGCTGCGCAATCCAAAGGTGCTTGATCTATATCTTGTAGCGGTTCGTCCAGAATACCAGTCGCGGGGAGTGCTTGCCCTAGTTATGAACGAGCTTCATCGCAGTGCCAAGGAAGCAGGTGTTGAATATGCGGAGACCAATCTCGAGCTCGAGGATAATATAAAAGTACAGAGCATTTGGAAGGATTATCCCAAGCGCCAGCATAAGCGCAGTCGGGCCTATTTGAAGGAGATTTGATTAGCGCGCTATCGGAGTGCCTATTTCAGGCTCACGGAGATATATGGGTCCTGCGGTATCGCTAGCGCCGCCTTTTTCTATATATGTATTAATACCAAGGAAAGAGAGAGATTCCATTTCTTTTTCCGGATCTGGCTTATGTAATATCCACCCTTCTCTTTCTAGGCAGATAGTCTCAGCCAGCTCAGCATCGGGACCTACAAAATGAACCTTATCTTCGCCATGAATCTTTTGGATGAGCTGCGTGAGCTCGATATCCATCCAATTGCCTATTCTTTGGCCGCGGTGGTAGCTAGCACAGTAGACTCTATGCTTTCGTGCATCAATGACTGGCACGACAATGCCTTCGAGTTCTTTCCAAGCCCATCCATATATATCCAGCGTAGGGACAAGCACTATAGGAATTCCGAGCCCTAGAGATAGTCCTTTTGCCGTTGCGATTCCTATCCGCAGACCTGTAAATGAACCTGGACCTCCTGCAACTGCGAGTAACTCCACATATTTTATCGTAATTCCAGCCTCTTGAAGTGCTTGTTCCACTGCAGGAAGAATTGCTTCAGCATGGGTGACGGGCGGTGTAAGCACAGACATAGCAAGCAGCTTTTTATTTGAAACACCAACCCTAAGTGTCGGAATGCTCGTATCAATCGATAGGACGGTCATTATAAAACCTCTTTGACATGCACGAAGCATGTTCCGAATCTATAAAGCGCGAAATCACGAAACGGCGCCAATCGATATTCTCGATCCAATTACCTTCGATCATTATAATTCTGCTGCCACCTTCTTCGACAACCATGGTGATATATTGGGTTTCCTTTGGCAATATTTTTGCGACCCTCTCGCTCCATTCTATGAGGCTTAGCGAGCCTGGTAAACCAAGAAGCTCTTCGCCTCCAGTCTGCACGAATTCATCCTCGTCCAAGAGGCGATATGCATCGATGTGAACAAGATGAAGGCGGCCTTGATATTCAGCTATTATTGTGTATGTAGGCGAGATTATAGGCTCTGTTATTCCTAAACCTTGAGCAACTCCTTTAGCGAGCGTGGTCTTCCCAGCGCCAAGATCGCCGCGTAATGCAATGACAGACCCACTAGGCGCTGCACGCCCTATTGCTCTGCCTATTG
>MWDY01000059.1 GCA_002070755.1 Spirochaetes bacterium ADurb.Bin110
CGCCCTCACGTTCGATGATAGTCCATGCAGGCAGATATCTTTCGCCTGTCGATTTCATGTGGACATTTCCGGACAGGATTGTTGCATTCGCTTGTTCGATCAAATGGGCACGACGCTTGTAATCAAAATTGTACTCATGGTTCCCCCACGTCCAGACATCGTAGCCGAGCTGATTCATGGCAACGATCATTGGGTTTTCTTTATGATCAATAAAATATTCCACATGGTTGGCTTGCACAGAATCACCTGCATCGACAAGGATCACATTGGGATTTTCCGCACGATGCTTATCGATCAAGGTCGCTAGGTAAGTCAAGCTGCCTTTGGTATCCTTTGTGTCAGTAGCAAAATCCCACGGTACAAACCAACCATGAAGGTCACTGGTAGCAAGAATCTGAATATTGACCTTGCTAGCTACCCCGACAGTCGGTTGCGCCATCACGAGTCCGGTGATGCAGAGCAACACTGACAACCATACAAACAAACGTTTTCTCATTGCAGATAACTCCTTCCAGACCACAAGAATATCGATCTCCTCTTTCAGTGGTCTGAGATGTTCACGATTAAGCGATAGGAGCTGTCATTTCCCGACAGCCGAGACATGCGAGCAGAAAATCAGGTTTTCTAAAGATTTCTATCCTAATCGGCCAATTTTATAACAGCTCCAACCACATTCACCAGCAACGCCAGTTTCTAAGCAATTCTAAGTCATGACCATTTTGGCATCAAGGGCTGGTATTGTCTCATCAAGAATCCAACCGAAATGAAAAGAGGGGCTCATAATGAATTCTGACCCCGATGCAGAGAAAGATTAAAAGCAAAAAAAGCCAAAATTTTAATGATGTTCATATATTATTTTCGTTATGTATGCAAAAACTATGGGCTATTGAGACGTCGATGATTAAATGAGAAGATTATTTATTTGTCTAGAGCAGACAAAATAATTTTGTCGCCATTTTTACTTCTCATAGCTTTTCTTCAAATACTTGAATTATGTGGTTATGCCTATCTATAGATATTCAAAATATTCTCTGTTTTAGATGATCAGACCATGAGAATTATCCATTCCTTGATGGACATTTGTTATGCATTCCACTATTGAATAAGAAGACTAAGAAAAGACAGTTTTTTTTGATAGAACCCATTTCGCTGCGTCACGATGATGAACTTCAATATATAGGTAAGGCTTTGGCGCTGTCATATATTTAAGCTGTCTCGCTACTTCTTCTACAACAGCGACAGAGCGATGTTGCCCCCCAGTACAACCCACAGCTATTTTTATGACAGGTTTTCTTATAACATCTGCCGATGCTCGCAGTGCAAGGATGAGCGCTGCTAGTTTTGCTACGAAGTCCTGTGCCTCAACATTTTGCAGCACAAAGGCAGAACAGGCAGAGTCTTTGCCTGTGGAGCAAGATAAGTTTTCATCATAATAGGGATTTGGCAAAAATCGAACATCAAATATTGCATCAGCTTCTAAGAATCCAAATTTATAACCAAAGGACCAGATTTCTACTTTCTCTGTCAAACTGTGATTCTCTGATTTTGCCTCTGATATTATATCTCTCATTGTGCTATTCCTTCTGCGAAAAATCTATTTCCACTTGTCCAGATGCTTGCGCGTTAGTATTTTCTTTTGATTGCAGCTCTCCTCGAAGTGGAAATACAAGGATAAAAGTGGAACCACTTCCGACCTTGCTCTTCACTTCTACATACCCATCAAATAGCGACATGATATCCTTTACAATCGCAAGTCCTATGCCACTTCCTCCGGTTTTTGAACTACGAGCCTTCTCAACCCTATAGAAACGTTCGAATATCTTTTCTTGTTCTTCATCAGGAATTCCGATGCCTGTATCGCTCACTGACACCCTAAGTAGCATGTCGTTGGCTTCTGCCTTGACAGTAATACACCCTCCATCTGGAGTATATTTAATCGCGTTTTCGAAAATATTCTTGAAAGCATGAAAAAACCAGCTGTCATTTCCATATAATATAGGAAAAGGTAAATCAATGCTTTTTTTAATTATCTGGTGCTTCGCTTCGTAAAAACTGCGAAGACTCTCCATACCATCCTCGATCAATTTCGCAGCATCAATTGGAACTAGCGATATATTATCGATCTTGTGTTCAATCTCAGAAATAAGCAGCAATTCTGATATTAACTTCGAAAGTCTTCCAGTTTCTATTTCAAGAATTTCAAGGCTGCGATATCTGTCTTTAGCAGGAAGATTTTCCCACATTTTGAGAGTTTCTATGAAACCTGAAATCAAGGTAAGCGGAGTTCGAAATTCATGCGATACATTTGAAATGAATTCTTTTCGGATTCGCTCGATCTTTTCCTGCTCAGTGATATCTTTCATAATGACAAGTACACCAAGGAGCGAACCGTCGCGATATTTGCTTAAGACAGGTAAAATGCTTACTTCGATATCTCTATCATCCTGATTACGTAATTTCATCGTAAAGCATTTTCTATTTCCCAACACATCATCGAATTTTTTAAATATAGATATCATAATTATATTGTTCCTGAGATCCTCAGGATAAAAAAAACAGCGCGAATTGATATGCGCTAGCTTTCTTGCACTCTCATTGAACAAGATTATTGACTTATCGACTTCAAAGAGGATAACACCGCTATCCATAGCGGTGAATAAAGAGCTAATATAGTTTATTTGATTGCTGTGACTCTGGTTTATCTCTTCTAACTGACAAGCCAACTCTTGGTTCTTTTTTTGAAGTTGACTCATATTGTTGCTAGTTGAACGATCTTCGTTTCTCTCATCTCTCATAATGGAGAAAATCTTTCTTGAAACTATAACAATAAGAAAGATCATAAGAATGAAGTTTATGAAAAGCAGGCTCCTACTGGAAAAAATTCCTGTACTGGGAAGAGTGGCTCCTTGAACATTAAAGATTACATGAAATAGAGCCCTAATGTTATTCATTGATCTTTAAGCCTATGCCCCGAACCGTCTCGATATAACCATACGGATTTGGCGAGAAGCCAAGTTTTTTTCGCAAATTGCGTATATGAACATCAAGCGAGCGCGCTTCTGCATCTCCACTAGATAGCAAAAGCTTTTCAATAAGCAGTGAGCGTGGAACTACTTTCCCTTTTGCATCACATAGCATGGATAAAATCGAAAATTCCACAGGGGACAACTGAATTCTTTCGCCAGATTTTTCTACGATGTGACTATCAATATCGATCTCTACATCCTGGAAATATCGCCTATTGCTGCTGCTAGGAAAGGCATCCCTATTGCTTCGCCTCAGCACGGCTTCAATTCTCGCAAACAATTCCTTGATACTAAATGGCTTGGTTATATAATCATCAGCCCCTATTGCAAGCCCAAGCACTTTATCGCTTTCTTCACTCTTTGCTGACAAAAAAATAACCGGTATCCTAGTAGTTTTTTCTGTTTGTTTCAGAATTCGACATGTCTCAACTCCAGAAATGCCAGGAAGCATTGAATCGAGCAAAATCAAGTCCGGTTTATCAGAAATGGCCTTTTTGATAGCACATTCACCGTCGTACGCAAAGCAATAATCATATCCATTCTGCCTCAGATTCATAGCAAGAAATTCTACAATATGTGGTTCATCGTCAACGATTAGAATCCTTCTGGGCAGCATAATAAAAATCTCCCTATATTAGTTCCAAAATTCCAGTGGCTATATTATTGCCCGATGCCTTGTCGAAAAGAGCACAATGATCACCTGTAAATTTAATATTCACCTTACTATCCAGCTGGTAATCCATATATCCAAATACTACCGAACTTAGGATATGATTCCCAACCTGCAGTTTCAATATTGTTTCCATGCCAGATGGCAAGGCAGAATAGATGCTTGCCTGGACAGATGATTCTTGTGTAATTGCTATATATTCAGGACGGATACCAACTATAACTTCCTGATGGGGCCGTATTGAAACGCTGCCTGAGACTGGTGTGAATATCATATCAAGGCCATCCGTTTCAATCTTTACTTGATCGAGATTTATATTCTGTCCTTGGCCTAATAGAAAGTTCATGGCTGGACTTCCAACGAAATTGGCCACAAATGTGTTTGCTGGTTCATGATATACAGCTAATGGAGATTCATATTGCTGAAGCTCTCCATCTTTGAGTAGACACACTTTTGTTGAAAGAGTCATTGCTTCTAGCTGATCATGAGTCACATATATAAAAGTTGCTCCAGTTTCTTTGTGTAGCCGCTTGAGCTCAGCGCGCATTTCCGTACGCAGTTTTGCATCAAGATTAGAGAGAGGCTCATCCATTAACAGCACTCTTGGGCCAGTAGCAAGTGTACGAGCAATGGCAACGCGTTGCTGTTGCCCGCCTGACAATTCCGCTGGATAGCGCTTTTGATATCCTTCGATTTTCAGCATTGCAAGGAGTTCTTTCACTCGCGATGCAATCTTATCTTTGGGCCATTTTAGGTTCTCCAGGCCGAATCCGATATTCTGCTCTACTGTCATATGCGGCCAAAGGGCATAATTCTGAAAAATAAATCCGACATCGCGCTTATCAGGGGAAATATCGATACTCTCTTTCGAAGAGAAGACTTTTTTACCATCGATAGTGATCGTGCCTTCAGTCGGTGTCTCCAAGCCGGCGATCATCCTCAGAGTTGTAGTCTTGCCACATCCAGAAGGACCTAGCAATGTTACAAAGTCTCCATCTTCAATGGCAAGATTGAAATTCTTTACTGCAATAGCTTTCCCAAAAGCCTTAGTGATGTTTTCGAGAACAATCTTAAGCATATTAACTACCTATACCTTTATCGATCGATGCACCGGTTATCTTATTTATTGCAAGATTTATTAGCAAAACAACGATGATAATCAGAAGATTTATGCCATTTGCATACTGATTCCAGCCTTTTTCGTTGTACTGAAAAAGAAGGGTAGTCAGGACCCTGTTAGCTGGCGTAATTAACAACACGAATAGTGACAGCTCTCTCATACATGAAATAAATGGCAGAAGAAACCCCGAGAGAAAGCTCGATTTCTGGATTGGAAACAGTATCTTCATCATACGTTTCCACCAAGGAACGCCCATTATGATCGCTGCCTCTTCTATTTCTCCAGACAACTGAAGCATCGCATTGATTCCAGCTCTCGACGCGAAAGGCAGGTATTTTACAGAACCAATAAGTACAAGTAGAAAAAACGTTCCATAGAGAGATGGCAGGAAACCGATCGGCTTTGCAAACATTGAAAGATAGATTGCGCCAAACGCCATAGAAGGCAATAGATAGGGGAAAAACGCTAGACTATTTACCAATGAAGCAATTTTTGTTCCCCTGCCTCTTACTATAGCATAGCCAGCAAGACCACCAACAATGCCAACAACTATAGCAACAATCAAAGAAAGCTTGAGGCTGTTCCAGAAAGCCATGTACAGATATTTATTAAGCAGTATGCCAGGCTCTCCCCCCCCTATGTCTTCTCTGCCCTTCCCTACCCAGAATTGCGTAGTAAAATTCGAGAAAGAATAATCGCCTGGCACCATGATAAAGGACTCGATAACAAATGTAACCAAGGGCAAAATGGCTATTGCAACGACGAAGAGCAAGGCTATGACCGAAAGCGGAATTTTGGATTTCTTAAATCTTATCAAAGAAAAATTCGAACTTTTGCCTGTAACCGTTACAAATGATTTACGCTTTCCGAGATACCACTGATTCATTGCAAGGATTGCAAGACCAATTACAATCATCACGACAGCCATAATGTATCCATATCCTGGATTTAAGCCATTCAATGTCCGATAGAGCTGCGTTGTAAGCACTTGGAATCGCACTGGCGTACCAAGAAAAGCAGGCACAGCAAAAGCACTCATCGAACTTGAGAATACCAGAAGGAATGTAGAAAGGATCGCAGGCATTATGATTGGCAAATTGATACGAGTAATGATCTTAGCCCTGCTCGACTTTAGAATAAGAGCTGCCTCTTCAAGATTGGCGTCCATATTGCGTAGAATGCCACCAATTAAAATATAGGCAAATGGAGAGTAATGGAGTCCTAAAACTACACTGGTAGGAAATAAACCATATGCAAACCAATTTGCCGTGGGGATTCCCGTGATGGCAGTAAACAATCCTGGTGCTCCTCCAATCAGTCTATTCCTAAAAAAGTTTAGCCATGCCATCGCCAGAGTCCATGATGGCATAATATATGGAAAGACAAATACTACTGATATGAAGGACTTGAAACATATATTGGTCCTTGTGATAAGCCATGCGAAAGAACCACCTATGATAATCGCTAGTATGCTGCTGAATAATGAAACCTTTAATGTATTCCATAAAGGCTCATAAAATAGCTTATAACTCTTTGTTCCATCAAAAAATACTTTTCGCCAATGAAAGAGTGTGAAATCATTAACCTTTGCGCCACGAACTGTCATAATTTCAGAAGGATGAACTATGAATGTATCGCGGATAAGGGCAGCAAGGGGAAGCAACGTCAAAAATACAAGAGTAATAGCAAGCACAACCAAGATGACATTATGTGGCTTTCTGAAATAGTATTTAATCCTATTAGCAAATCTCACGAGCTCCCCCTTGCATAGCGCGTCTTATTGGTTTTGAATATTACTTGTATTCAAGTGTATTCACAAACTCTTCGACATCTGCTCTATTTTCAAAAAGAAACTGCGGATCTTCGAATACCAGTCTACTGGCCCAAAATTCTACAGGATGATCTGTTGGATCAACCTTTATGCTTGGATTCGAAGAGTATGCGCCCACATCTTTTGACCAAGGCTTAAAGCCCTCATCGGTAAGCAAATATTCAATAAAAAGCTTAGCAGCGTTCTTGTTCTTTGCATTCTTGGTCATTTGAAGGAAGGCTGGATACATAAACCCGCTGAAAGGCTGGACATCTGTCATTGGAAGAAGAGCAAGATTTTTAGCATCATCATAGCGGGTCTTCGAATACACGAACAAACCCATTGTTTGCGCTTTTTGCCCCTTGATACCTATATTCTCGGAGATTGTTGTATCACTGTTACCTAAGATCAAGCCGTTCTGAAACCAACGCTTGATCCATTCGTAACCAGCGTTCGGGGTCGTTAGAACCAGTTTCTTCCCATAAAGATCTTCATATGCCTTTGCAAGCCTTTCACTCCACGTTGGTGATGTGACCATGGTGAGAAAATTAGCATTTACCCCTTCCTGCTTAGGATCCTTGAATTGGACAAGACCTTTCCATTTTGGTTCTGTGAGTTCCCATACATTTTTTATTACTGGATTCTGAGTTTTCTCGCTGTTGTAAATAAATACTTTATTGATGAATTGAAAGACAAGCGGATTCTGGTATTCTTTTGGAATAACGTTTTTCATCGAATCAGGGATATAGTTCACCAAATACCCAGGTGCAATCAACTGACCATATACTCGCCCAGAATCCTGACAAATCACAAAATCGGCTCCTGTGATGTTGCCTCCAACTTCACGCGTGACTTTCTCAATAAGTTCCCCATCTTTTAGATTATATGCTTCCACCTTTATACCATATTTCTTCTCAAATGCCGTCGCAGCATTCGAGATACGAGAAGTTATTGAGTACACAACAACCTTGCCTTCTTTTTTAGCTGCGTTGACAAGTTCCTGGCTTGGCTCGGCAAAAGCATTAAAAAGAGATGCAAATAGCAATATGACTATTGCATACAAGTGTGCCTTCTTCATTTTGGCCTCCTAATAAGTTAACGTTGCGTTAAAGCTGTGTTAACAGTACAAGCACTTATGGGATTTGTCAAGCAAAAATATTTCTCATCAAGAATCCAACCGAAATGAAAAGAGGGGCTCATAATGAATTCTGACCCCGATGCAGAGAGAAATGTTGTAAGATTTTCTTTCCAGTAGGCAGTTTTTTATAGAGCTCCACTAGCTAAAGCTATTTTTCGTGCACGCCTTGCTGGGTGACTTGCGGGGTATCTTGCAGGCCGATTTACATGTAACTATAAGTCTATAAAACAGGCAGTATTTCTTGCCCAATATCTAGCTACACAAAAGAGACTTACGAGGCCGTACTTTCAGAAAGGCTCAATGAATCTTCATCGAGCCATCTAAACGTTTCTAGATTGCGAAGGGTAATATCATCCTTGGTTGAACAGCGGAGATATTGCTTTTTTCTGCTCTATCAAAGAATACAAAATTAGATTGTTATGCTAAAATATGAATATGAGATTTTATGTTGGTGTAACTGATTACGATTGGTTTCGTTACTTAAGGAGCCTTGATCCTCCACCTGAAGACATAAATTTTTGGCAACCGAGCGCGAGACAGCCAGCAAAACTTGAAAGAGGTGAGCCTTTTCTCTTTAGGCTTCATGCTCCCTACAATAAAATAGCAGGACTTGGTTTTTTCTCTACCTTTACAGTATTGCCCTTGGGTACTGTGTGGGAAGCACTTGGCAAGCGCAATGGTGCAGAAAGCCTTCGAAATCTTGGGAGAAAGATAGCTCATTATAAGCAAATTAGAGAGACTTTTGATCCTTTGAGAATGGTAATCGGATGCAATATCCTCACTGATCCGATATTCTTCGATGA
>MWDY01000060.1 GCA_002070755.1 Spirochaetes bacterium ADurb.Bin110
AATATTTTATATCAAAAGATGATTTTCGGATTATAGAGAAAGATTTCAAGTTTTAATCAAAATAAGCCTTAAAAAGCTCTCTTCTGAGCCTCTTCAAAGGTCCACGAATATTCTGGCATGAATTGTAGAAACAAGAAATAGAGACAGGATTTTGCAGGATAAATCATGAAGCAAGGATTAACAAGTACAAAAAAGTAAGAAAAAGAGCTTTGAAGAGACTTTTCTATGAGATACAAGCTTATAGCTCTCTCTTCGATGGGTCATGAGAGCTTTTATGGTTTAAGATATTCATCTTTAGATGAGGCTGGGTAAAATGAACTGCTCAAGAATCTTTATTGCAGCAAGGCAGATTACTCCATATATGAGCTCAAAGCTCATCTTCTTACTCCCTCGAACGAGCACTTTGTCCGGTAAGAGCCAATCCTTCAGGTGAGAATTCGCCCGCTCTACCACTGAGCGCTTCTTATAGCGTTCCTTGGTCGCTTCATCAAAAGGCGCTCGTGAAGGCTTTCTTCTTTGATTCTGATCGATAATCGGAATCCGGCCTCTACCACACACAAACTGGGAGATACTCTTAGCATCATAAGCACTGTCCATAATAAATTGCGTTGACTGGTTTTTCTCTGGCACTTATTGCTGTCGAATCTCTCACCACAGAATCTACTGATTTATCCTTATAGTAGTCCTTCATCATCTTCCCTAGACTCTCTTCAAGAGAAACATTGTCTGCTAAATAGCTCATATACCTAGAGAAACTTGCTGCACTAGGGATATTCTCAAAGCCACAGATCTGCTTGAGGTTCGTATCACTTAAGAGTCGTAGCCTTAGATCGCTTGTGGCACCTATCTTGAAATACCGCTTCGCTAAAGCTGCACGGAGAAATGGAAGAACACTATAGGAAGGCCTTCCCCTGTGCTGATTATCTTCAGGGAAGCTTTCCACAAATGGTTCGATCATTCGTAATAGAGAAAGAAAGCCCTTGTGTTCTCTAGTGAGATAGGATTCAAACACCTCTTGAAGATCGAAATCTAAGGGTAGCAGCAATTGTAAAGAGCTAAGGACTTCTGGTATTACTTTTCATTGCAGGGACTCCTTCTATTTCTGGTTTCCTTTACTGATTTCATTATACAAGGTTCGTCCCCGCTTTGCATTAGAAAATACTTCACTTGAAGAGTTTTGAAAGAGCCTCTCTATATCAAAACATTCATCAAACCTCGCCACGATTAATGTTGTTTCACTTAGCAAATTATTTTATCAGACTTTATTTCAACTCATAAATTCGAATGAAGTTTTCATCGAATAATTTATAGAAAACCATGACAATCCATAATCTGGAATATTATGGAATTATTGAATTACAATTGTTACCTCCGTCCCTCTATTAAGAGCAGCCATTCTATATTAAAGATTCCCTTTTCTATATATAAACAAATCGCTCCCAAATTCTCTTTTGAAAGATTCTATTCATTTGGGTAATTTTGGGCTATACTAATTAAGATTTCTCTTGTTTCTCATCCGCACCAATTTGTTGAATTCAAATACGGAAGGCTTTGCATGAGTTATTCAGATCCAACCCATCTAGGTATTATTGCTTGCCCAGGAGCAGAGGCGTTCGCAAATCAGGTTATACGAAAGCTCTCTGGAATCTATAAGCATCGATTCATGAGAAAAGCTCAAGCTATTGCAGGAAGATATCATATCACTCCTGATCTGGTTATTAGAAAGATCAACTTTGCAAATGACTGTAACACTGGCATGCTTTTTTTGCCAGGAGATAAAGAACGTTATCGACCACCCAAATTCAAGATCGATGTAAGACATACTTTTTTTGCAAATGGCGAGATAAAAACAGAAATCCTTGAATCTATCAGGGGAAGAAGTATTTATATCTTTCAGGATGTAGAAAATCATCAACCTGTCTCATTTAATGATGGCACTATTCAAAAAGTCCTTTCAGTAAATGATCATATTTTTAACCTTTTTGTAGCTATTGACGCTGCCATGCAAGCTGGAGCTGCAGAAATAAGTCTTGTGCTACCAATATATCCCTATTCGCGACAACATAAGAAAAAGGGAAGAGAGGGATTAACTGCAGCTCGCATAGGCAAGATGCTGGAAAGCCTTGGTGTTGATAGAATCATCACTCTTGATATTCACTCAAAGGAAATTGAGAATGCATTTGACCGGCTCCGAATGGAGAACTTGCATGCTTCTTTTCAGATCATCGAAAAGCTGACGTCGATTATTGATATAGCAAAAGAAGATATAGTAGTACTTGCCCCAGATACAGGTGCAGTCGATCGAAATAAATTCTATGCAAATGCTTTACAAAAGCCCTTAGCTTTACTTTACAAAGAAAGAGACTATTCAAAAATCACTAAAAGTGCAGCAGAAACCAATATCAGTGAAATGCGATTACTCGGTAATGTCTCGAATAAAGTTGTCTTTATGGCAGATGACATGATCGGCACCGGCGGAACTCTTATTAAGGCAATGAGATATCTAAAAGAACTTGGCGCCAGCAAAGTTATATGTGCAGTTAGCCTTCCAATTTTTTCAGCAAATGCAATTGATGAATTTGACGCTGCTTACAAGGAAGGATTATTTTATAGAGTAATAGGAACAAATGCCATATATCATAATGAATTGCTTAAAAAAGAGTGGTATATCCAGAGTGACGTCACTGGCCTTTTTGCGCAGGTAATTAGCTTGCTGCATCACGATAGATCCTTGAGCTCTCTTTTGGATAATCGTGATGTTGTGGCTCGTCTTATCAAGAAAAAGTTAGAAAGTACAGGTAGTAGTAGAGTCTCTTCAAATCAGCCAAAGGATGAGAATATAAGTGAAGATGTTATTCCTTATGGCGCCGCTAATAAGCCATGAAGACCCATCCTCGTCCTTCCAATAATTAAAGTGAAGGCAAATTAAAAGCAGTCTAACGTTGTACTCTACCAGAGGCATCTCCTCCTAAGAGCTTCTCAATCTCTCCCTTTTCAATAAGAGCAAAATCGCCAGAAATAGAATGCTTTAAGCAGGAAAGCGCAGCAGCATATTCAAGGGCTGCCTGATAGTCCTTCTTCGTAATCAATCCATATATTAGACCGGCGACAAAACTATCTCCAGCCCCAACTCTATCCACAATATCGGATATATGATATTTACGCGATACAAACCTCCGTCCCTCACTGACGATCATCCCTGACCAATCATTATTATCGGCTGAGAAACTCTCTCGAAGAGTCACTGCTGCTATCTTTGCGTTTGGGTATTGCTTTAAAGCAATCTCACACATCGCTTGATATGCATCGAGATCAAGCTGTTGAGCTCCAATAGCTGAAGGGCCCTTAATACCTAATGATTTTTGATAGTCTTCTTCATTCCCTATAAGAATATCTGCATATCGCGCAATTTTTGACATCACACTATATGCTTCCGCTCCATAGTTCCATAATTTGGCTCTATAATTCAAATCAAAAGATACAGTCAATCCCTTGTCTTTAGCAGTACGAACAGCTTTAATCGTTTCATCAGCGCAATTTTGAGAAAGAGCAGGTGTAATTCCTGATATATGAAACCATTGCATATCTTTAAATGAAGCATCCCAGTCGATGTCCTCTTCAGTAATTCTTGAAATTGCTGAGTTTTCCCTATCATAAATGACATTACTTGGACGCTGATTGGCTCCATTCTCGAAAAAATATATTCCCAGCCTCCCCTTCTTAAATTTTAGGCATGAAACATCAACACCATGCGATCGAAGCTCTCTCATGCATTCTCTTCCAATTGGATTGTCTGGCAAAATACTAATAAAGCGCGCTGGAATGCCCAATCTTGAGAGAGCAACAGCCACATTCGCTTCACTTCCGCCAAAAGTTGCTTCAAAAAAAGGCGACTGAAGTAATCTTTCCTGTCCAGGAGATTTTAACCTAAGCATAATCTCCCCAAATGTTGCTATGCTCATTCCAATTCTCCTCCCTATTCAACAAGATGAATTTGAGCATGTAATCCTGGAATACCCACGCTCACCTCAAGTAAACCCTGTTTATTTTCGATCTCGGAACCAGGAATAACATAAGCTTTAAAATAAGAAAGCATAGCCAATGTTCTTTTGATCGATGGGGTTTTGACTTCAATACAACCTCCGTCCCTCATTGATCTGCTCTGGTTCTCCTCATCTATGCCCTCCTGCACAATTGGCAGGAATCCTATCATCGCTCGTCGTGCAGATTTTACAAGTCTCTCAATTTCATCAAATTTTCCTGCTTCAAGAAGGTCTGCTGAGACAATCCATGAGCCACCGCAAGCCAACACATTCTTCAAAGAAAGGTATTCATTAATGTTGTTTTCCTGAATTCCTCCTGTAGGGATGAATGACACCTGCTGATACACTGACCTGAATGCATTAAGAGCCTTAGCGCCACCAGAGACCTCTGCAGGAAAAAATTTCAAAATGTTAAGGCCCATAGCCATAGCTTGCTCTATAAGCGAAGGGTTGTTTACCCCTGGGAAAATAGGAACATCTTTTCCCAAACAGTATTCACATATTGATGGGTTAAAACCTGGAGAGACAATAAATTGTGCTCCTGCCGAAATAGCTGCATCTACTTCATCTTTTTTCGTCACCGTTCCAGCGCCAATCAAAATATCCTCATAGCATGATGCAAATCTCTCAATTACTTTAGGTGCAGCCTTTGTCCTAAAAGTAATCTCAGCAACAGACAACCCACCTCTACGAAGTGCTGTAGCAAGACCATCAGCTGTATCCGCAGAATCAATCTTTATTACAGGGATAAGACCATTTCTATAAAATAGTTCTCCTATTTCCTCTTTTTTTACCATTGCATAATCCTTAAAAATCTATGTTATGTTCTAGTCCACATAGCTAAAGTCAAGTCTCTCCTTTAGCTAGAGCCGACAAAATCCACGTTAACATGGTATTTTTTCAGTCCTAATTGTTTCTTTTGGAAAATCCTCCGTCTCCTATTTTCTCCGATATCCAATACACAATTTATCTGATTTCCTTAGTTAGCAATTTCCAATCAAAATTCCAGCCAGATAAAATCTTTCCGATCCGTTCTTCAATTCCTGATTGAAATAAATATGATATCCATTCTTTTAACTTTAATACTTATATAGCTACTTTTACCACAACTTTTCTCACCGATTCCGCCAATGCTCCCGCTTTCATACATGGCCGATGGGCATCCTCGGGGAAAAAAATTGCAAGTTGCTCAGCATTCATCGCCAAAACATTAGCATTTCTATCTGTTGGTAAAGCATAAAATTCTATATCAGGCTTGTAAGGCTCAATGACTTTGAGTGCATTTACTGGCAGCACCTCAATGATTTCTTTTCCAGAAATCATCATTTGAATGTCTATATATTCTCGATGAGATTCAAATCTGCACTCTGAATGTTCTTTAGCTGTATATTCTTGAATGAGCGCAAAGACAACATCGCCCTCAATAGAATACTTCCCTGTTGAAAGCTGACGCCAAAGTCCCTTATGGAGCCAATCAAAAGCGATATCTAGATTTTTACTAAGTCCTCGATATCTAGATAATTCTGAAAGCATGCTGACAATCATTTTCTTACTCCTTATATAGGGAATTCTGAATAAATAAACAATCGCTTTTGTTAATTATTCAATAAACCTCCGTCCCTAGAGCTATGCAGAGCCATAGGACCATAACCCTTCCGTCTTCTAAGTAAAAACTACCTATAGTGCCCATATGTCAGACTATTTAAATCTGCAACCCTCACATCTAGGCTGTATTAATCCTCCGTCCCTCTAATCCCCACATGAACTTGTTATTACTGTTATCTAGCCAGCCAACCGCCATCGACAGCGACAGTATACCCATTAACATAATCGCTTGCTGATGATGCTAAAAAGACAGCAGCGCCTTTCACATCTTCAGGCGTACCCCATCGACCCGCTGGTATGCGACCCAGGATCTCCTCTGAACGCTCTCTATCTGCTCTCAGCTCCGCTGTATTGTTAGTTGCCATATAGCCTGGAGCAATTGCATTCACATTGATCTTATATTTTGCCCATTCATTTGCTAATAATCTTGTCAGACCCATCACGGCACTTTTCGATGCTGTATAAGAAGGCACCCTTATTCCTCCCTGGAATGAAAGCATTGATGCAATATTGATGATCTTTCCTCCCGTCCCTTGTTCGATATATTTTCGCGCCACTGCCTGACTAAAGAAGAATACTGTCTTGGCATTCAGGTCCATGACATCGTCCCAATCTTTCTCCTTAAAATTAATTGCATCTTCTCGCCTAATAATTCCAGCATTGTTGACCAAAATATCCACTCGTCCAAAAGTGCTTATGGTCTTATCTAAGATGCCCTGAATTGGCTCTATTGTCAGAAGGTTTGCTACAATCTCTAGGTATTTGTTCCCTTGTGCCTCTATGAAACTAGCTGTCTCCTTTGATGGTACGTAATCTACCCCTACAACGTCTGCTCCAGCTTCTGAAAGTGCAATGCTCATTCCTTGTCCGAGGCCAGTCGAACTCCCGGTTACAATCGCTACTTTGCCATCGAGCTTAAATTTATCCAAAATCATATCTTTTCTCCTTTCAATATAGATCAGTTCAACGTAGATCAGTCATATTGACATTATCCATATCATCAAAAGTCTGGTTTTCCCCGGCCATGCCCCAAATAAAGGTATATTTCCCAGTTCCTACTCCTGAATGAATCGACCAGCTCGGACTGATTATGGCCTGCTCGTTTCGTACTACAATATGGCGCGTTTCCTGCGGTTTGCCCATCAAATGAAATACTACTCTGTCATCTGGCATATCAAAATATAGATATGCCTCCATTCGCCTCTCATGTGTGTGTGCCGGCATTGTGTTCCAGACACTCCCTTCCGAAAAAGTCGTCATTCCCATTACAAGCTGGCATGTTTCGAGAACTGTCGGATGAATATATTGATTGATCACTCTTTTATTGCACTCCGCATCACTACCCAGCGCCACATGGTTAGCTTGATCAAAAGTGATAAGCCTTGTTTTGCATGCTCTATGAGCGGGTGCGCTATTGAAATAGAATTTTGCCGGCTCTTTTGGATTCTTGCTTGAAAATATTACATATTTTGAACCCATCGAGATATATAAAGCATCTCGTTGTCCAACATCATAGGTGTTGCCATCTACCTCGATAGATCCTTCTCCTCCGATATTGATAATTCCCATCTCTCGCCGTTCTAGAAAAAACTCTGTCCCCAATTCTTTGCTCACTGGTAGCGCGATAGGGACGGAGGTTGGAACAATACCTCCAATTATCATCCTATCTACATGACTATAGATGGCTGTCATGTCTCCAACAATAAAGACTTTCTCCACCAAAAAAGCCTTGCGCAAATCCTCTGTCCCCATTTTTTTTGCAAACTCAGAATTAATCGCTTCTCGAATTTCCATCTTTGCTCCTTGTATGATAAATTATTGGTACATGATTTTTAGGTTTTGATGCCAATATTTGGCATTGTGCCTAAAGATAATTAGTAAAAACGATTCCACAATATGGAACCCTATTCCATATAATAGCTTGCTTTTCTATCTTGTCAATACTAAAATAAATCTTTATGGTTAAAATAGGAATAAAGGAGGCCCTATGGCCGATATGAAGGTACAGTCTCTCGATCGCGCCTTCGATATACTCGAAATCCTTGCGCGCGAGCCAATTGGTCTTACTCTTGCAGAGATTTCTGCAGAGTCGGATCTTCCTCGCAGTACAACTTTTCGTTTGCTCGCCGTTCTTCTTCAGCGCGATTATGTGCGAAAAGGCTCAGATAATAACTGTTATCGATTGGGGCCAGGTTTTATCGAGCTCTCTAGCAACTATCTGAATAGTCTAGAACTCAAGACGGAATCTGCTCCTTTCATGCGAGAACTCGCATCCTCATTGGGAACGATCGTATTTCTTGCACGTCGTCAGGGGAATATGATGGTTTATATGGACAAAGAAGATCAGTTCACAAGTCTTAGGAAATATGCAATCATAGGAGAACAAAGGCCTATCTATTGCACATCTCTAGGGAAGGCTCTCATATTAGACATGGATGATGAAGAAATTCGCAATCTTCTTCCTGGTAATGTATTGCAAAAATATGGTCCAAACACACATATTGATGTAGAATCTCTCATAAAAGATATTCATATCTGTAAAGTTAGAGGATGGACTCACGACAATGAGGAAGCAGAGCCCGGAGTAAACTGTGTCGCAGCTCCTATCCGTGATTATCGCGGTCAAATCATAGCCTCCATCAGCACATCCTGGCTTTTGGAAATTCGACCCGAATTGGAGGCGGAAAAAGTAGCTTCATTCGTAGTCAAAGCAGCTAATGGAATATCAAAAGCAATGGGATTTGCTGAAAGACCTTAAAAATTGCAATAAGCCTGGCTTAAAAAATAGATTTAATCTAGACAAGAAATAGACAATTAGCTTGCAAGGCATTCCCTTACATCAGGCGAGAATTATCTTCTTAGGCTTGTTTTACTTCTTTTACCTGTGGTACTGCTTTCTTGAGGTACGCCTCAATGCCTTGCTTAAGGGTCATCATGGAATAAGGACATGCACCGCACGCTCCTGTGAGTCTTACTTTAACCACACCATCGTCGCTTACAGATACAAGTTCTATATCTCCTCCATCCGCTCTGAGGGA
>MWDY01000061.1 GCA_002070755.1 Spirochaetes bacterium ADurb.Bin110
GCTAAAGTAGTGCGCAACGCGGGCAGCTCGTGCGGCGTTGGCTTCAGGGAGCTTGGCGAGCTGGACAAGGCCGAGCGCTGCGCGCACTTCGTCGATGCGGTAGTTGAAGCCTGGCTCGAGCACATCGTAGGTGGCTGCACGGCCTTTCATACGGTCGAAGCTCGCCACGGTCATGCCATGCGAGCGCAGGTTCTTGCACTTCTGGTAGAGCTCTGGATCGCGCGTCACGACCATGCCACCTTCTCCCACCGCGAGGTTCTTGTTGGAGAAGAAACTCCAGGCCGATACATCGCCGAAGGTACCGAGCTTGCGGCCCTTGTAGGTGCCACCATTCGCATGCGCAGAATCCTCGATGAGCTTGAGATTATGCCGCTTGCAGATATCGACAATCGCATCCATATCACAGGCATAGCCCGCATAGTGCACAATCATCACCGCCTTCGTGCGCGGCGTGATCTTGGCCTCGATATCGGCAGGGTCCATTGCCCAATCGGACAGCGACGTGACATCCCCAAGCACCACCTTGCCACCCGAAACCTGTACGGTGTTCAAATCTGCAATGAACGTGAGCGACGGCACAATCACCTCATCCCCAGACCCTACCCCACACGCCAGCACCGCAATATGCAGCGCCGCCGTGCCATTGGCCACTGCAAGACACTGCGCCCCCTCGCCCAGCTCTTGTGCGTACGCCGTTTCAAAATCCACCGTCCGCTGCCCCATCGTGATCCAGCCCGACTTGAGCGTCTCCAGCACTGCAGTATATTCTCGCTCATCATAATTGAGCTGAAACAGTTGCACTTTCCATTGAATTAATCCCGACATACGAATACCTCTTTAATCGGACATATTTGCTTAATAATTTAGAAGATTCAAACAATAAATATTCCAAAATGTCACAGTCTGGATTGACCCCATTCGGCGCTTGAGTATGCCACACCGGCAGAGGCCAGAAAAAATAGCAGCCTAATGGTCTGAAAACAAAGGAATCACTACATTCTTTCATCACAATAACCTATCAAAAATTAATGTTCGTATTTTTTCCTATCAACAACTTTTGAGTATATCTTTTATCTGTTAGATCCATATTCAGCCCAAGACTATAACAGCCTATTTTTAGCTGTTTCTTAATAACGAGAAAGCTAATCTCATCTTCTTATAAAGCTTTAAACCTAGGCTTTCATAAACAAAGTATTTATAATTCAGCTTTTCTGCACCAAAAGATTCTTTGAACCTCTGGACCCCTGGTAAACCAATGCTAGCACCCATATTCAAGAATCTATACCTATCATTACAAGCGCTTTGAATAATATTACTAAGTAACAAATTATTGGAACAATATTTACCATACTCTTTTAGCAATACACTGCTCCAATAAAAACAATTCATATCTCCATAAAATATAATAGCCCCAGAAATGTATTTTTCTTCATACTTTGCAAGATAAAACCTAACTTTATCTCCACCTATCTGAAACAAGTTTTTAAAAAATCGAAATGGCCTAATTGACTCTTCTTGAGCACCCCATCTATGTGCTGACTCTAAATATAGATCATAATAGATTTTAACCTCAGAAATATTAGTTGCTGGTATTATCATCACACCGCTTTTTAGTGCTTTTCTCACTTGATTTCTATTCTTGCTATCGAACCTATTCGCCCAAACCAAGCCAAAGTCACTATCTAAGTTCAAAATGTGAGTAAATGCTTCCTTGGCATGAAATCCCTCCTCTTCTAAGAACAGATGACTTTGCCAGTCGAAAGGATCAGGGAATATTGTCAAAGATGAAGCCCTTAGATCGAAGAAATAACTAAGTATCTTCTTCAATTGCCAATTAGATGGCATCTTGTTCCAAATGAACCCACCGTAGCCGCCACCTGATAGAGACTCATAGGATCTAAAACCAAGTTTATTCCTTGTTTCTATCAATGGAACTAGTACCTGTATTCCATCATCAAAAATAAAGAATCTTGTAGCTATTCTGCAATTAGGATAAGTTCTTTCATAAGCCTGCGACCATATTGGCAATTGAAAAAAATTGTAATTAGGCAGGCTTTTCACAAACTCTTCCCATTCTTGGACAGTAATAGATTTTACCTTCATATTTAACTCTATTTTCCAGAGATAGACGAGTAGCTATGTTTTAAGTACGGTGCGTTCGCGGTATCCTGAGTCTGACGGGACTCGGGAGCCGGTGGCAGGTAGTCCGTTATCCGGAAGGCGCCAACTTCGAAAGAAGCGAGGATGACCTTGATGACGAGTAGAATCTAAACCGGCCATCGAACATCTAGGTGCGGCGCGCCTCAAAGGAATATGGTGTGACCGCGAATAGGAGATTTCGCGTACAGCTGAGCGCATCACAAGACTCCCGGTTTCCTTTTATTCTCATCCAGGGAGGATAGCATGGAAGGAAAGCGGTTTGTGGGTATTGATTTAGCCAAGCGGCACTATGAAGCCTGTGTACTTGAGGAGCAGAGGCCGATAAGGCGCTGGAGTGGGAAGACTGATTTTGAAGGCAGAGCCCAGCTTGCAAGAAATCTTTGTGCAGGGGATGTGGTGGCCCTCGAAGCAGGTGCCTCTGCGATAAACCTTGCACGGCGACTTATGAAGGTAGAGGGAGTGGAGGTAGTGCTCTTAAATCCTGCGAGTCTTGCGATCATCTATGGCTCGATGAAGAAGACAGATAAAGAGGATTCGCTCAAGCTTGCACGGATCATACAGACAATGCCAAAGGAGAGTTTACCCATTGTGGCACTGCCCAGTAAGGAGGAAGAACAAGCGCGAAGGCTTGCAAATCAACAGATGTTCTTAAAGCAAGAGCGCACGAGGATGCTGAATAGGCTGCATGGGCTTTTTGTGGAGCAAGGGGTGACGACGATCACCAAGAAGGACCTTGCGAAGCAGAAGGCACGCAGCGCCACGCTCCTGCAGCTTTCTGGAGTCTATCGGACCATGGCGAGCCAAGATTGTACCCTGCTTGCTGCAATAGAGGAGCAGATTGTCTTGGTCAATGAAGAGATTCACCAGATGCTTTGTGCGAGGCAAGGTGAGGCAGAGATCCTCATGTCGATTCCTGGGGTAGGGCCGGTAGCTGCCTTGGCGTTTCTTGGGTTTATTGGAAACGGGGATAGATTTGCGAATGCGTCCCAAGTGAGCTACTACGCAGGACTGGTACCGAGAGTCGATTTCTCAGGGGATAGTGTTCACCATGTAGGACATATCACGAAGAAGGGCAGTCCTGCCTTACGGAGGGCCTTAGTGCAGGCAGCCTGGTCAGCAGTGCGTACGCCAATGGGCTCGCATTTCCGGGAAGTCTACGATCGAATTGCGGCACGCAGAGGCAAGAGAATTGCGATCGTGGCAGTGGCCCGTAAGATCCTCGAACTCATGTATACGCTTATGAAAAAGCATGAGCTCTATTGCTATGCTACAGCTGAGCAACGTCAACGGAAACTGAAGCTCTATAAACTTGGTTCTCTGCAAAGCGGTACAGTCCTGAACTCTACGATAGGGTCGCCGCACGCCGAGGAGAAAAGATCGCAATTATGCCAGTTGCCCATAGGATATGTACACCTATGCATATCCTCATGAGGAAGCATATGGTCTATCGCTCTAGTACCGAGGAGGAGGAGTACCAGCGGAAACTAAAATTCTCTACATTTGGTTTTTTGGAAACCGAGCGGTCTTGACTTAAAACATAGGAGCATATGGTCTATCGCTCTAGTACCGAGGAGGAGGAGTACCAGCGGAAACTGAAATTCTCTACATTTGGTTTTTTGGAAACCGAGCGGTCTTGACTTAAAACATAGGGGATAACTCGTAAAACTTCTCTTGTTAATTTTTCATTTTCTTTTAATATTATCAATATTATATCTCTCTTTCTACTTAATTAATTCTTTTATTGAAGCAATAAATAGTCAGCACCAAGATACACAATTTCGAAAATTTTGGCTCTAAAACCACGTTGACTTTTTATTATCTCGCTAATTTCTTCTATGCTTATCGTTTAGTGTTTTATATCGATATATTTAATGATTTTTTTCCTTTTGTACACGAAATGAGAATAAATTATTTACTTTGCTATATTTTAAGCTATTGGTTAACTATATACCTAGCCAACTCAATAAAACGACCCTAAAATATGTTTCCCTAGGGTATAGATAAGTTAGCGATTATTTTGCGCTATTAGCCCTTCTAATTGCTTTATCTCCATTGTAATTCTTTCTTCCCATGTTTGGAAGTGTTCTTGAGCATAGATTCTGGCGTTATATCCTAGCCTTGTCCGGAGATAATCATCCTGTAAGACATCTAAAATAGCCTTTGATAGCTCACTGACAATTTCGTCCTCTTTTCCTACCCTCACCAACCTTCCGGTCTTACTTTCTTTGATTAGTTCCCCCGTATCTCCGGTATCTAATGTAACAATACATTTGCCGCACACCATTGCCTCAATTAGTCCATTTGAGACGTTGCTTAGGTCATTCACCGAGACAAATATATCAGCAGCATTCATATAATCTGCTACATTCTCATGCGGTACCGCACCAATAAATCGAATATATTGGCTTACCTCCAAGTTTTGAGTGAGTGTTTCTAATGCCTTTCTTTCAGGCCCATCTCCTACAACTATAAAAACAACCTTTCTGTCCTGTAATATTATAGAGGGCACAGCTTTTACTAATCTATCTAATCGCTTCCAGCTTACCAGACGACTCACGGCTAGAACAATTCTATTCTTATAGTCTAGGCCCAATTCTTTCATAAATTCATTGGTATCAAAGTCTGGATTATACATTTGTTTATCTACGCCATTTCGCCAGAACCTCAGCTTTTTATTAGGAACACCCAATTCTTTGGCAACTTTATCACCTTGAGTACCATCATTAGTTACTATCAGCTGCGTTACCGGAAGCCTAAATCCAATAATCTCTTGAAAATTAAGAAGCATCCTATGACAGCTCCCAAGACAAGGGTAAAGGAAGGTGCCGTATAGCCTTATGATGGAAGGTATCCTATACATTCTGCCCACTAAATAAGTAGCAGGCCCACTTAATGCTGTATGACCATATACTAAGTCAAAACTCTCGTTGCGCGATAATCTTCTAATTAGAGCTAATGACCTAAAATTAAACAAGAACCAGGACATAACTTGTGATAGAAATTGTAAGACAAAAGTTCCTTGCAGATATATAAATGGATTTTTTATTCTAATTATTTTTATTCCTTCAAAAATTTCGCTAGGGTCCTGGCCTTTGTCTAGCGGTGTGATATGAACAACTCTCCATCCCATTTTGACCATTCCATTAAGAATATTATAATCAGATTCTGCGCCCATTTTTTCTCCCATTGACCAGAACCTAGACCATGGAGAAATGCTTACAATATTTATTTGTTTTTTCTCTTGGTTCACCAAATTAGGCTTCCTAAATTAAAGAATCTATTACCTTGTTTATAATGTTAATCTCCTCAGATTCAATTGCTGAGCTCACTTTGAAGTTTAGTATCCTATCAGCAATATATTCTGCTGCTGGCAGCGCCTCACGATTGCAAGCGTACAGTCTATGAAGCGCTGGAAAATATAACCTAGAGCAGAAAATACCTTGTATTCTCAATGCTACCATGATTTTGTCTCTCTTTTCGGGGGACACCAGAATACTGTATCGAAAACAAGTCCCCTGATCAGGGTTGTATTTAAGATGTTTGAAAGATCTACTTACTATTCCTTCCTTAAATATCAATGCAGATTTTCTTCTTTCTCTTAAAGTATCGCTTATATTTTCGAGATTATCTCTTATCCTTTCTGCAATGGAATCATTAGCTCTATAGAGGAACATTGGTTTTAGAATATGAATTAGTATAAGCATAATAGGATAAATGTTAATATTTTTAGATTGTAATACATTCGCACATCGATGAAAATGAATATAAATTCTCTCATATTCTAGTCTACATTTTTTATCCAATATCGGCAATTTTTCGACTAGCCCCCTAATCTTGTCGTATAAATACTTATAACTAGTAAATAGCGCCTCACTTCCTTCACAGTCAAGGATTTTTTAACTGCCAAAACTTTTAATGCTGATATCTCCAAAGTCCCCAATCATCCTTGCGCCGATCTTATCGCCAAATGATTGTGCAAAATCTTCAATAAGAAATAAGCAATTCTCATTAGCAAAATCTCTCAGTGCCTCCAAATCCTCGGGTTGCCCAAAATGATGAATTGCAATTATTCCCTTAACATTGTTATTAAATTTACGATTCATAGACTCCTTTTTTAATGATAAGGTGTTGGGATCAATATCTATGAACACAGGAATGTATCCTGCAAATCTAATAGCGATAATAACACTATGGCAAGTTAGGCTTGAAACAAAAAACCTGACCCCTTAGGTACGTTTAGTGATTTCAAAGCTACTATAAGAGCAATAGTTCCCGTACCAACCAAGATACAATAGCGTTGTCCAATAAATCTCGCAAGTTTATCCTCTACTGACAGAATTAAATTGCTTTCAGAAATCTTTGACTCAACCATGATAGTTTATTCCAATTTGATTATCTTTTTAGCATCGCTCTAGCAAGTTTCCAGAAGTCCCTTAAAGTTTCACGATAGGAAAAATACCAAATTATGAGTACTATACAGCTTGATGCAGCAAGGCCAATGAAAAACTGCATAAGATAGCTTAGATTAGCACAGGTAATAAACAAAATTGATTTTGTTACGATAGCAGCGATTAAAGATTCTACAAATATCTGAAGGAAATGCTTCCTTACAGCAGCCCCAAAAGGTGCCTCGCCTATTACCTTACGTGATTCACTCCAGAGGTAGGCAGCGCTGACAAAATTAGCGATAACTGTTCCTATTGCTGGTCCCACTAATCCCAAAAATTTGAGTAAAAACAAGCTTAAAATAACATTTACTATCAAGAATATTATAGAAGATACAAAAATTGGCTTAGTATTTCCTGTTCCTTGAAGAAATATATCAAAGGTGAGCAAATACGAAGGAATTAGAAAGAGAAAAGCCTGAAAAATTGGAACTGAATCAATATATTTTGTGGTATATAAGCCAACAATAAACTCATAGCTAAAAATTTCGAGAAACACAAAAGCTGGAATGATTATTAATGCCGTTAGTTGGATTGCTCTCCTCCAGACATGGAGGGTTTCTTTGGATATTCCGCCTGTTTCATGATATTTATCAGCAATTTCAGGAACAAGCGTATTAACAAGAGCTGTCCTGAGTGTTGGCAAGAAAGGAATTACCACTGCACCAATAGTATACACGGCAAAAGAGTTGGCAGAAAGATATCCCATGATGATAAGCTTAGCGAAGTCTTTAGATAGCAAAGCCATGGGCAAGCGAGCAACAAAATAGATTGAATACCTCAATTGCTCTCTCCAGTTTTGCTGAATAAAGCAAAACAGCTTTCGTAGGCTGAGCTTAAATGAATCTTTTTGCTTTGCTTTGCTTCTAAGAAAGTAAGAGACTGCTATTGCTGCACCTATTACACTTTGAGTGACCACAGCTAATATAATGAATTCAAGCTTTTGTCCTTCATTACTGGCTAAAAAATAAGCAGCAATAGGCAGAAATGAGCATAAGGCATAAACAATTCCGAAGGAAAATAGTATTTTTAATTCTCGAATAGTAATAAGTATTTGACGAAAAAAGCTTACTAGGAAAGTGAAGGGAGCAGCAATAGAAATAAGTATAAAAAGATTAGCTGTTCCTTGTACTTTTGTGCCTTTAGCTTCAAGAAGAGGAGAAAGAAAAAAGAATAGCAGGATAAAAGCGATTCCAACGACAATGCTGAAGATATACGTGGATTTGATATAGAGCCATCTCTCTTCTCCCTTAAATCTAGGCAGGAAATACAACGTCGCTGTTGGCAACTCTAAAAGCATAAATGGAGTAACAAAGGAGAATACAAATGAAACTTCCCTATATATTCCTAGATTGGTCTGAGAAAGCAATCTGGCTAATACAACCCCTACAAATAGGCTGATTAGACTGCTAAGACTATCTGTAATGGTAAAAATAGAAAATGTTTTTCCTCTGGTCATATTGTTCATGATATAAGATCTTTCGGCGGCTGCATTAGATTCTCTCGCATTTGGCTGTCTCTGAACTGTAGGTAATTGCTCCTTTTTGCTTTGGCACAAATGATCTTGTGAGCTGATATCATAATTACCTCTTCGCGCAAAAAATTTGCAACTCTTCATCTGAATCGTACCGGGTTTGTCGGAGCCTGTTCTATGTGAATCCCACACTTATTGATGGACTCATCTGGCTAGTATAATACAGTTTTTCATATTCTGCTGGTGGTATGTTGCCAAGAGATTCCAGCAGTCGTTTGCTATTAAACCAAGATACCCAATCCAGCGTTGCATATTCAACCGCATCGAAGTTCTTCCACGAGCTTTTTTTATAGATCACCTCAGTTTTAAAAAGCCCGATCACACTTTCTGCCAGTGCGTTATCATATGCATCACCGACACTGCCTACGGACGGCGTGATTCCTTCTTCGGCAAGTCGATCAGTGTAGCGAATAGAAAGATATTGGCTTCCACGATCGCTATGGTGAAATTAGCGACCCACAGCTGGTTCGGCCGGTCGGCCCAGAATGCCCTTTGGACGAGATCTAAAGGCCTCAGATTACTTTTTGAAGGTATTGTTGTGTGCTTAATTGTCCGATTACGTGTGCCGCCCTGCAGCCCCATGGTCTTCATTATCCGCTCTGTAGTACAGTGAGCTATTTTGAAACCTTCACGGTGTTAATTGTCGCCATACTTTACGGGCACCATATACCTCATGGTTTTCTTCCCATACGCGCTGGATTTCATGCATATCTATTTCGTCTTTTCGATGTTGGGCAGATTGTTTCTCTGGGTACTTCTTTCAGCCAGCGTCGCAAGGATTCGGCACTGCTGTAATCCGTCACGGTTAATGATGATATGAGAGCGCTGCACCTGAAGCGCCGGGTAAAGTATGATTACTTCAATCTTGAATAGCGTTAAGGAGGTGCAGCAAGGTGCAGTATATCGCATTTGATTCGCATAAGCGATACACCTATGCGGTGGTAGAAGAAAAAGAGAAAGGGCGGGTGATGGAAAAGCGTATCGAGCATAGGAGAGGTGAAATAGGAGCTTTCCTTTCACAGTGTGAAGTTGGCTCGCCTGTAGCCCTTGAGACTATAGGTTCCTGGTATTGGATTGTGGA
>MWDY01000062.1 GCA_002070755.1 Spirochaetes bacterium ADurb.Bin110
CATTGCAAAAGGATATGCAGCCGACGAAGTCGAAAAGATTCTCACGAGGGCAAAAGTCAAAGCCGCTGTAATAGACCTTGGTGGCAATGTTTTCGTATATGGAACTAAAAAAGACAAAACCCCTTGGCGCGTTGGAATCCAGAACCCCGAATTAGAGCGTGGAGACTACATCGGCATTGTGGAAGGCCCTCAGATGACCGTGGTAACATCCGGCATCTACGAGCGCTACTTCATAGAAAACGGCAAGCGCTACCATCACATAATGGACACGAAGACGGGCTTCCCTGTGGATAATGGCTTATTATCTGTTTCGATCATCGGCCAGAGCAGCATCGATGCTGATGCGCTTTCGACCTCGCTTTTCGCCCTTGGCATCGAAAAAGGAATGGAGCTCTTAAAGCAATTTCCCGACACCTATGCGATATTTATCGATAAAGATAAAAAGATATATCTTAACCCGGGCGCAGAGAAAGTGTTCACGCTGCTGGATAAAAGCTATAGGTTGGCAGAAAGATAGCGAAAAAGACCTCTCTTTTTAATCCTTCTCCTAAAGATAATTGAATCAATTCTGAAAGATGATATTGATTTCAATCTTAGCTTGCGCTTCAATAGAACTGTTATATTATATTGATTTCATGATAACTATGTAAAAATCTAGAGGTTGGAGGATTCCATGAATCACATCGCGGAACTCGAAAATAGACTTTGGGACATAGCAGACGAATTGAGAGCAAACTCGGATTTAAGATCATCAGAGTATTCCTTGCCTGTCCTAGGCCTCATTTTTTTGAAATACGCTGATTCTCAATTTAGTAAACAGAGTAAAATCTTTTCACAAAAAGCAAGTCAGCGCCATGTAATAGGCAAAACAGACTATCAAGCTGCAGGTGTTATATATCTGCCAGAGAAGGCACGATTTTCCTATCTGTTGACTCTTCCAGAAAGTAAAGACATTGCGAAAGCAATAAACCAGGCAATGGATATTATTGAAGCTGAAAATGAAGATTTGAAAGGAGTTCTTCCAAAAACCTATAACAGATTTAGGAACAACCTGCTAGTTGAATTGATCAAACTTATGTCTTCGATTCCTGAGGACATCGAAGGAGATGCATTCGGTAGAATTTATGAATATTTTCTTGGCAAATTTGCCATGAATGAAGGCACGCAGGGTGGTGATTCTTTACACCCACATCGGTGGTCAAGCTTATTGTCTCAATAATTGAGCCTTTTCATGGCAAGATTCTCGATCCTGCATGTGGCTCTGGCGGCATGTTTGTTCAAAGCGCCGAATTTGTCCAAGAACACAAGAAAAGACCTGTTGATGAAATCAGTATCTATGGTCAGGAAAAAACAAAAGAGACCGTCAACCTTTGCAAAATGAACCTAGCAGTCCATGGCCTCTCTGGTGATATAAAGCAAGCTAATTCCTATTATGAAGACCTTCACGATATGGTTGGGAATTTCGATTTTGTGATGGCAAATCCCCCATTCAATGTCAATAGAATCGATAAAGAGCGCATAAAAAACGATAGAAGCCATTTTCCTTTAGGCTTGCCTACGGCAGATAATGGAAATTATATCTGGATACAGCTATTTTATAGTGCGCTCAATAAAAATGGCCGTGCTGGATTCGTGATGGCAAATTCGGCAAGCGATGCACGCAGTAGCGAGTTAGAGTTAAGAAAAAAATTGATTCAAGAGAGAGTGGTTGATGTGATGGTTGCTGTAGGTCCGAATTTCTTTTACACGGTGACGCTTCCCTGCACATTGTGGTTTTTGGATAAGGCAAAAAGAAATACTGAGAGAAAAGATAAGGTCCTTTTTATTGATGCTCGCAATATTTACACTCAAATCGATAGATCACATCGCGAATTTACTCCAGAGCAGATAGAATTTATCGCAAATATTGTCCGCCTTTATCGCGGCCAGCCTATTGAGATCGTACATGGGAGCTTAGATCTCATAAAGGAAAAATTTTCTGAAGGCAAATATCAAGATGTGGTTGGTTTGTGTAGGGTTGCTACATTAAAAGAAATAGAAGAGCAGGGTTGGAGCTTAAATCCTGGGCGATATGTCGGCGTCATTGAAGACAATGGTGATGGGTTAGATTTTAAGCAGAGGCTAGAAGAACTAAATGAAGAACTGGAAGCCCTCAATCAGGAAGCAAATGAATTAGAAATGCGCATAGCAGAAAATATAGAAAAGATATCGGAGGCACAGTAGATGGCTGCATCCATTAGTTATCCAAGGGGTTCGGAATGGCGGAAATGGGATTTACATATTCATACAAAGTCAGACTTGGCATATAAGTATAACTCTGATAGAAGCATTTCAAAAAGGGAAAAAGATGATAATGAATACCCAGGAATATTTGTTGAGCATCTTTACTCTATTGATAATTTAGGAGCCATTGCGATAACAGATCACAATCATGGTGATTGGATAGATAGAATAATAAGAGAAAACGAGGCTTATGCTCTATCACAATTGAGAGATAAAATAGTAATATTCCCTGGTGTCGAAGTGGAAAGTAGTGATGGAATTCACCTATTAGTTATCTTCAATCCTGATACGGCGCCCGATGGCACAAACCGCGATTTTAGACGAAAGACATGGAAAGAAACAATAGAACATTTTCTTACATCTATACAAGTGAAGAACGTAAATAATTCTAGTAAGACTACTGAAGAGATATTGGAGGAAGCTGAAAAATGGGACGCTATAGTAATTTTTGCTCATGTCACATCGGATAAAGGGTTCTTCAAAATAAGCAGCGGCTACTCAAAGACTAGAATTTATAAACATAGGCTAACGCAAATATTTCAGATTTCTAGCAATTTTCAACTAGATATCGGGCAACAGAACATTGTCGAAGGAAAGGATAAAAACTATATTGATGATTGTGGTAAATGCAAATCCGTTTCTTGTATCACCGCAAGTGATGCAAAGGATCTTGATGATATAGGGAAAAGCAATCTATGGATAAAAGCTGATCCAACTTTTCAAGGTCTAAAACAGATCATATATGAACCAGAAGAAAGAATTTACATCGGACAGGAACCGCCTAGAAAAATAGAAAGAAATAAAATTATCCAATCAATTACAATATCACATTCAAATGGATGGTTCCGCGATGGGGTATGTTTGCTATTAAACGAAGAATTGGTAGCTATTATAGGAGGAAAGGGTTCAGGAAAGACAGCTTTCCTAGATTTTATTAGCTATGCTACAGAGAATTATAAAGACTACCAAACAAACGAATCTAAATCTAGATCATTCCTAAAGAGGGCATTTAAGCAACTAAAAGGAACAAGCATAAAGATTGATTGGCAAGATGGGTCTGTTGACCAGAAAGCAATCGGAAGCACATTGGAAGAATCTGATAAGAGAGCGAAAGTAAGATATCTACCTCAGGATTATGTTGATCAACTATGTTCAGAGTCGGGAAAGCACGATCTTGAAAATCAGATAGATGATGTTATTTTTCAGAATCTACCAGAAGAAGATAAAGCCAACTTCATCAATTTTAGCGACTATAGTGATACTCAGTTAAGAATCGTGAACACTAAGAAGAAAGAAATCTCAACTGAGATAAAAGAGAAGAACGCGCTCATTTATCAATGCAAATTACAGATACAATCTAAAGACGATAAGATTGAGCAAAAGACGGATATAGAGAAGCAAATCGACGCATTGAATATAGAAATTGGAAGAATAGCTGAAGAAATGCAAGAAACAGGGGAACAAAAGGAGCTATTCAATAAGACTCAGTCTTTGAATAAAGACAAAGCAGATTTGCAAAAATCTATCTCCCAACTAAATTTGAACATACTAAAGATCGATGAAATAAAACATAAAATCACGCTTTTTCTTAAGTATGCAGACGAATTTAAAAAGGAAATAATGCCAGATCTTGATGTTCTAGATGTCCTGAGAAATGATACCATGAAGCTAGAAGTGCTTTTACTTCCAGCTAATATACTTAAAATACTCGAAGATAAGAGCTTGGAATTTGAATCTAATATAGTAACACTAAAATCAAAATTAAATAATATTAATGAACAACTAGAAACTTTGCGAAATCTAGCAACTATTGAAGAGACAAAGCGAGATAAACTAAGCAAAATAAATAGATCATTATCTGAATTAAATGGAAAGAAAAATATCCTAGAAAAGGATATCAAAAGAATAGAAGATTCTAAGAAAACTTTGAGAATGCTTATTAATGAAAGACAAACGCTTCTTCTTAGTTACTTTGACATCCTTTTGGAGGAGAAAGAGAAGCTCAAAGCAATTTATTCGCCATTAAAGAATATTCTCCAAACAAGCACAGAGGAAAATCAACAGTTGTTTGATTTTGTGGTCAGATTCAATTTTGATTTAGAGTCTATGGCGAATGAAGGATATAACCTTATAGATTTAAGGTCAGAGGGGTCATTTCGGCAGTCAAAACCGGAAATGCTTGAGAAGGAATTGGAGAAAATTAGATCTCAGTTAAACCTTGAATGCGGCGAACTATCTCAGAACAACAAACGGAGTATAGTAGAGTTTGTTGCAGATGTTGAGGAGTTATTTAATAAAGCTGGAACATCAATCGGATCGCAGCTAAAAACAAAAACTTATACTGAGGAGGACTTTGATAACTGGCTATATTCCACAAGATATTATAGCATAAGTTATTCTATAAATTTTAATGGTATAGATCTCGATAGTTTATCTCCTGGCCTAAAAGGTGTTGCTCTTCTTATTTTATTTTTAGAACTAGATAAAGAGGATAAAAGACCTATTCTTATCGATCAACCAGAGGAGAATCTGGATAATCGATTTGTATATCTAACATTAGTGAAATATTTTAGGAAAGCAAAAAAGAATAGACAGGTGATAATTGCCACACATAATCCAAATCTTGTTGTTAATACTGATTCCGAACAAGTAATAGTTGCAAATTTTGACAAGAAGCGGGAGAAGCAGAATTCAAAAATAGCATACATCAGTGGTTCGCTTGAAAATACTTTTAGGGATAATTCAAAGAGCAGTATTTTAGAGAGACAAGGAATCAAGGAGCATGTTTGTGAGATACTTGAAGGCGGTCGAGAAGCGTTCGAGAAGAGAGAAAAGAAGTATGGATTTTAAGATAATCAGGATTCATTAGCCCGATTATGAAATCCATCAAATTTAGAGACTTTATTACTCTACAGAGAGGATTCGATTTGCCAAAGTATTGTATGGTTGATGCAGAATATCCGGTTATCGGTTCAACGTCGATTATTGGTTATCACAATCAGTATAAAGTTGAGCCACCGGGTGTTGTTACTGGCAGGAGCGGTTCTCTGGGAAGGGTACAATACATTAAGGAACGTTATTGGCCCCATAATACATGCCTATGGGTAAAAGATTTCAAAGGGAATGATCCTTTATATGTTTATTACTTTTTGCAAACTTTATCACTGGCTCAATATAACACCGGAGTTGGCGTTCCGACACTAAACCGTAACCATTTATATGCTCTTGACATTCAAATTCATGATTTGGTTGAGCAGCGTAAAATTGCTTGTATCCTTTCAGCTTACGATGAGCTTATCGAAAATAATACTCGTCGAATTCAAATACTTGAAGAAATGGCGCAGAGGATATATCGAGAATTGTTCGTTGATTTTAGATTTCCTGGATATCAAGAAACAAGGTTCGTTGATTCAGAAATGGGGAGAATTCCTGAGAGATGGCAAATAGGAAAGGTTTCTGACATTATGCAGGTACTAGGAGGGTATCCATTCAAAAGCAAAACATACTTGAGAGAAGGAACGTATGGAATCGTAACTATCAAGAATGTGAAAGATGGTCTTTTCCTTAGCAGTTGTGAGAGTTTTATTAATGATCTGCCAAAAAATATGAAAGACCATTGTGTCCTGCATGATGGAGATATTTTATTGTCATTAACTGGGAATGTAGGAAGAGCCTGCTTGATATTCGGCTCTGATTATTCAAAATATCTATTGAATCAGAGAGTGGCAAAATTAGTAACAAAGAGCGATTATCATTATTCATTCATATATGAGCTCTGCAGATCAAAAGAATTCCAAGAAAAATTGATTTCTATTTCTACGGGTGTAGCTCAACAGAATCTTAGCCCAATAGAAATGGGTAAAATAAGTATAATAATACCCGAAGATAGCATGATGGAATATTATTCAGAAATTATATATCCGCTCCTAAATGAAATCATTATTCTAAATAATCAGAATCTAATGCTTAGAAACTCGCGCGATCTTCTCCTCGCTAAGCTTATTTCGGGCGAGCTTGATGTATCAAATTTAGATATTGCTATAAGTGAGCCAGAATCATGACACTGCGTACAATTGATTTTTCAGAATCTGCTCTTGTTGAAAAACCAGCAATGGAACTCTTCGAGAAGCTGGGCTGGTCTATTCGAGACTGTTTCCATGAATTTGATCTGAATGGTAGTAGTTTTCTAGGTCGAGAAACAAATGCAGATGTCGTTCTTATTTCAAAGCTAAGCCCAGTATTGAGAAAAATCAATCCAGAAGTTTCAGATGATATGCTAAACGAGGCCATAACGATCTTTACTGCGGATAAAAGCCTCATGGGAATGGTCGCGGCCAATCGTGAAATATTTGATTTCCTTAAGAATGGTATTTCCGTTCCTTATCGAAATGAAAAAGGCGAGCATGATTCAAAACGGGTCTATCTTATTGACTGGAATAATATAGAAAACAATGATTTTTTTCTTGCGTCACAGTTCTGGGTTTCAGGAGACATGTATACTCGTAGAGCTGATCTTGTAGGATTTATAAATGGAATACCCCTTTTATTTATCGAGCTGAAGGCAACACACCGAAACCTCAAGAATGCCTATGATGATAATCTCAGAGATTATAAATCAACCATACCTCAACTCTTTTGGTATAATGGCGTCATAATTCTTTCTAATGGAAGCCAGAGTCGCATTGGAACTATTTCTAGCGAATGGGAGCATTTTAGCGAATGGAAAAGAATCAACAGCGAAGGTGAAAGAGGCATTATTTCGCTCGACACCATGATAAGAGGCGTTTGCGAAAGAGCGAGGTTTCTCGATATTCTCGAAAACTATATCCTTTTTCAGAAACAAAATGGCCTTATCAAGATAGTTGCAAAGAATCATCAGTACCTTGGCGTAGAAAATGCGATTAGCGCATTTCAGAAAATGGAAGAAAATGGAGGTCGACTTGGAGTTTTTTGGCATACACAAGGTTCCGGTAAGACAGAGTCTATGATTTTTTTCTCACAGAAGATTTTGAGAAAAATACCTGGGAACTGGACTTTTGTGATTGTCACGGACAGAAGCGAACTCGATGAGCAAGCCTATAAACGGTTTGCTCGTTCTGGTGTAATTAGGGGTAATAATGAGTGGGCAGAATCAAGCGAAGATCTACGTCGTCTGCTTAGAGAAAATCATCGCTATGTATTTACTACGATTCAGAAATTCAGAACGGAAAGAGGAATAGCTCATCCTGTTATTTCCAATCGATCCAATATCATCGTTATTGCAGATGAAGCGCATAGGACTCAATATGATGTGTTTGCAATGAATATGCGCAATGCACTTCCGCATGCGGGATTCATTGCATTTACTGGAACACCGCTTATAGTAGGAGAAGAAAAGACAAAAGAAGTGTTTGGTGATTATGTAAGTATTTACAATTTCAAGCAAGCAATCGATGATCATGCAACCGTTCCGCTCTATTATGAGAATCGGAAGCCCAAGGTGCAATTAGTCAACCTATCTCTCAATGACGATATCGAGCGCATTCTTGAAGATGCAGAGCTCGATGAGGCACAGGAACAAAGGTTTGAGAGGGAATTCACTGCAGAATACCAGCTGATTACTCGAGAAGATCGCCTTGAAGATATTGGCAAGGATATCGTTGCACATTTTATGAACCGGGGCTTTATGGGTAAAGCAATGGTCATCTCTATAGACAAAGCAACAGCTGTTAAGATGTATGACAAAGTAAAGAAATATTGGAATCAATATATGGAAAAACTTCAAAGAGACTTGGAAAGGGAGGTAGATGATAAGAACAGAGAAGAGATAGAAAGTAAGATAAAGTACATGAGCCAGACAGATATGGCGGTTATTGTCTCACAATCACAGAATGAAGTCGAAGACCTAAGAGAAAAGGGAGCGGATATTACGCCCCATCGAAAAAGGATGAATAACGATAAGGACCTCGATGAGAAATTTAAGGATCCTAATAATCCTCTAAGAATTGTTTTTGTCTGTGCGATGTGGATGACAGGTTTTGATGCCCCCTCATGCTCTACAATTTATCTCGACAAACCGATGAAAAATCATACATTGATGCAGACGATTGCAAGGGCAAATAGAGTCTTTGATGAAAATAAAGTTGTAGGACTTATCGTAGACGATATTGGCGTACTTCGAAATCTCAACCAAGCACTCGCAATCTATGCTGCTCCTATCAGTGAAGAAGGTATAGATAGACCAATTTTTGAAAAATCAAAATTGATTGAAGAGCTCCGCCAAGATATTGAAGAAATGATCCAGATTTTGGAAGGATGGAGTATTTCTCTTAATGAAATAATGTTGTCGACTGGATTGGAATGTGTGGCGCTCTAAGCTGAGCCCATTTGTCAAGACCACTTTTAGGAAAAATTAAAGTGGATATCGACCTTCATGCTACATCCTCTAGCTCTCCAACGGAGAACTTACTTGCATAGATACTATCAGGTGTCTCATAGCTAAGTGACTCATGAAAGCGTTCTGAGTTGTAGAAATGAATATAGCGAGCAACTCCTTCCTTGAGTTCTCTCATACTCTGATAGTCCTTAAGATATATGTCTTCATACTTTAAGCTTCTCCAAAAGCGCTCTACATAGATATTGTCTAGCGCCCTATTCTTTCCATCCATGCTGATCTGTATATCATAGTCTTTTAGTATTGAGAGAAAAGCATCCGAACTAAATTGACTTCCTTGATCAGTATTGAAAATACATGGAATTCCATAGTTAAGAATCGCTTCCTCTAAGGCTGCTACACAAAACTCTGCATCCATCGTATTCGATACCCTAAAGGAGAGAATCTTCCTAGAATACACATCGATAATACTCACAAGATACACTGTACCGCTAGAAAGCCTTATATATGTGATATCCGATGCCCAGAGCTGATTCGGTAGCCATATAGTCTTGTCCTTTAGTAAATACGGATACTTTGCTGCTCCTCTCCTTGGCCTAGAGAGATTCTTC
>MWDY01000063.1 GCA_002070755.1 Spirochaetes bacterium ADurb.Bin110
GCGGAGCGCGATATAATACGGACTATATACAATGCTGCGGACTCGGGACAATGACCGACTCGCTATCTGCCATTAAGACTCACATATATGAAAAGAAAGATATAAATTGGAATGAGCTTCTCAGCGCTCTATCCTCGGATTGGCAAGAAAATGAGAGTCTAAGGCTCCTTATGGCGAACAAAACGCCACGCTTCGGAAACGATGATGAAGCAGCCGACTCTATTGCTCGGCGTGTTTTTAATAGCTGGTTCGGGGCGATCGATGGAAGAGCTTCCCCTAGGGGCGGCACCTATCACATCGACCTATTATCCACGACCTGCCATGTATACTTTGGACTAAAGACCGGAGCAAGCCCTGACGGAAGACATGCGCATTCTCCAATATCCGATGGAGCATCTCCAGCACAGGGAGCCGACCGAAATGGGCCAACCGCGGTGATCAAAAGCCTTGCAAAAATAGATTCGGCAAAAACTGGTGGTTGTCTTCTAAACCAGCGTTTTCTTCCTCAGACGCTAGAAGGGGAAAAAGGTATCGATAATCTGGCAAATCTAATAAAGACTTTTTTTCGACTAGGTGGTCATCATATTCAATTCAATGTCGTCGATACAACAACGCTGCGAGAGGCTCAAAAAAAGCCCGAAAACTACCGCAACCTCCTTGTGCGTGTAGCCGGATATTCGGATTATTTCGTCGACCTCGATCGAAACCACCAGGAAGAAATTATAAGTCGGACGGCGCAGCAGGCACTCTGACCCTGCTTGGCTTTGCTCTGCCCCTATTCTTATTTCAGATAATTAGGGGGCCACAAATAAGTAGAACTTTCAACCCGGATTCCAGTATGAAGTGACCTCTGTCAAGACTAAAATCTTCTTTTCTATTGAACCATCTTGTACACCTTTGTGTTCTTAACACAGCAATATCCAATAACAAATTCAAGCATGAAAGATGATGGAATCTATACCGATTATTGACACTCTGGTATACATGGATTGGCTACCACAAGGTACAGTATACGTCAGGAGGTTGCTCGAATCTCGAACCGAGGATCATGAAACCATGCCTCTGGGAATCCTCTGGGATCTCTCCAAACAACCAGTTCCAATCCCATCATCCTTCATCTTGAACATTTTCCTACTGCTATCCTTCTTTCATATGGCTCTGCATGTCAGCCAATATTGCCCGTCATCATGCCCCATACAAAACCGCTCAGCTCTCTGGCCACTGCAACTACCGTGGTCTTTGTCGGCTTGTTCCGTAAGTTCATTCTGGAGAACTTCCGTGTCAAACGGCTGTTCGCTTTGTTCACATAGCTCAGTATCGCATTATCCTGGTGTTCTTGAGGTTCCTTAAGAGCACGCGATTTCTGTACAAATGGATACCGAAAGTGCCAACTCGATTCTACTAACAGTGAACGAACATGCTTGTTGCCTGTCTTGGTGATCCCTCCCTGAATACGACGTCCTCCGGATGAATGTTCTGAGGTTACAAGCCCAAGATATGCCATGAAGCTCTTTGCAGTGGGGAATCGCTTGAAATCCTCTATCTCAACCACGAGGGCTAAGGCAGTCTGTGTGCTTATTCCTTTGATGAAACACTTGAGCTTTTCCACCTCATCAGAGAATTCCTTCATGGCTGCAAATTCCTCTAACCTGGATAGCTGTCTCGCAAGTCGGTCTTCTTGGTCTTTGATCATCATCAAATATTCATCACATGTCTCCCGATCAACAGTATCGAGAGGAACTGTCTTGATCCATTTAAGGTGTCTCTCTGTCCAATAGGTACCTTTATAGCAAGGGCAGTCTTTCCGATGAAGAAACATGAGGAGCTGTTTCTTTACCGCACCCAAACTACCTTTCATATCCGCTACCATGCGTTGATAATCACGAACTGCTTCAAATGTCTCGGAAGGAATGTGGCAGGGAGTAACCATACCGCTTCGTAGCGCTTTTGCTAAACTCTTGGCATCCCTTCGGTCGGTCTTGAGCCTGTCTCCTCGGGTATGGGGAAGTAAGCTAGGTGCCGCCACTACGCAACTTATACCTAAGGCCTTGAGCTGCCGGTAAAGAACAAATCCTGTGGGTCCGGCTTCATAGATCGTATAAATCTTGCAATCGGGATAGCTTTTTTTGAGTTTCTCAAAGAACTTCTGAACCATTTCTCCTGTATTGGGAATTGTAGATTCATACTCTGGCTCCTCCCTCTCATCAAGATATACAGCCATGCAGTTGTCCTCACTATGTACATCCATCCCTACGTATACTATAGTTTTCATACGGCCTCCAATTTGTATGATGGCAACCTGCTATTGCATTTACTGTTTCCAGTATGCAGGTGAATCCACGATTTTGCAAACCTGGAGGTCACTTCATAGTATCTCGAACATTTATACCAATGAGGGAGGCTCAACTCCGAGCGCTTCATAGAGAAATCTCTGCTTATTGGTGATCTCTCCTACCCGAAGCCTATGCCCAGGATGGGCATAGCATTCGATGATATCGAGCTCATTGAGCACATCATGGAGGGTATAAGTCTTATAGAGCTTCGCATCATGCATTGCCTTATCGATATAGGAAAGGTAGATGAGCCCAAGGAATACCACAAAGAGCTTGCCTTCTAGATTCTCTTCTGATGATACTGAGGTTCTCCGCATAGACAGGCGCTCTTTTAAGTTATTGAATGCCTTCTCAGATATATCCCTTGAGCGATAGAGTGCGAGTGCTTCAAGCGGATCCTTAATATCATTCGAGATGAGTGCAAAGTAGCCATAGTTCTTCTCTACTGCCTCGATTGCCTCCTCTCTGGGTGTCATGACAAGCCCTCGGACAGGAGTTGCACTGATATCATAGTACTTCTGGTAGAGCGTCTCATGTTCTGGAATTCTCCTACCCGTCTTTACTTCTTCTTCTAAGCTATCAAGAAGGCGATTGAAGGCGAGCCTGTCATCGACTGCCTTTTGGTCATCGAAATACAGCTGCAGGTACATCCGCCTACTGCCTGTCTCAAGACTCTGAGAGCGTGGTTTTATTGCCTTATACTTCCACTCGATGGCTCGTTCGATGACATAATTGTCACATCGCTAATGTTGCCTGCAAGCTTTCGATAGTACACAGGAAGTCGTGAAGACTCTCCATAGAGTAGCGAGGAAAACGGCGTAAGGGATTGTTATCCTCGAGAATGAGATAGTAGGCAAGAGAAAGCAGTTGCTCGTAGATATCAGGGAAACACTTTTCAAGGTCTTCGGTAATTCCAAGCTTTTCTCCTATTCTGTCAAAGAGGTATGTTGCTCCACAGAACTGCCTTATACTCTGGGTGTTCTCTTGTGGCCCTGGCTTTTTCTCTTTCGATTCTTTTAGTGCACATTCTAATTCATAGGTTTTATTAGGGACAAAGACTCCATCGACCATTTTTCCAATATAGTGACGAGCATGCTTTGCATTCTTCTTTTCTTTATCCCAGGTTGCAGAATCTTCATAGACATAGGGTACACCATGGATCATCTGAATTCTCTGTGGCATAACAATCTCCCCTCATTGATATATTGTTTACCAATGATAAGAAGATGTCAAATATTATTTTCTTATGAGGCAATTAGTTAATGATTTCCTTGGTATAATTTCGGGGGAATCGAGGGAGGAAGGCTACGAGAAAGCTGGCATTTTTCAGGTTGAGAAAACGAAAGCGTGGGCTAGCGGAATTCATCACGTGATGCTACCCTCGCCCTATGCCGCGAAAATATGAATTCGGACTCACCCCTTGGGGAGCATATTTTATACAAGCCATGGAAGGCCTTGCCGATCAGGCGCGCCTCAACCGAGGACGAAGTTACGCGGCCAATGGGAATGTATTCAGACTATCCATCGAGAATGGGGTAGTCTCAGCGATGGTGGAAGGCAATTATAAACCCTGGTATGACGTAAAAATCGCCTTCAAACCTCTAAACCAATCGGAAAGAACCGCACTTTTTCGACTCATCAACGATGATCCCATGCTGGTGGGACGAATAGCGATCGGCGAGCTTCCCGCCGAATTGATCGATCGCCTACGAAACGCCAATGTGCGATTGCTGCCCGAGCGCTGGAACGATATGCGACGTTCCTGTACCTGCCCAGACTATGGCGACCCCTGCAAACACATGGCGGCTGTCTATTATGTGCTGGCTCAGGAAATCGACCGGGATCCTTCTGCGCTTTTTCGTCTACGGGGAGTCGATATTTTTTCTGAATTCAAAGCTCAGAAAAAACTCATAGCAGCGGATGAAGTCGACCTGTTGCCCGATCCCTTGCCTATAGACTTGGTAAGACCTTGGAAAACTTCCGAAAAAATGGAGGCGCTGGAATCTCCAGGAATTCGAACGTATGACAAGACAATCCTCGGGCTTCTCCCCCCACCGCCGCCACTCGCTCCCTATGACCTCAGCGCTGCGCTCGCCGGGTTTTATAAGGATATAGACCAGCATTGGGATCGAATACTCGAATTGATCCTTCCGGAAGACGAACTCGAGGAAAGAACCAGAACTTTTCCGCAAGCGCGCATAGAGATTCATCTTTTTAGAGGCGAGAAATCCAGCCAGTCGAAAAAACCATTTATTACCGTGATAAAAGCCTCAGGGAAAAAGGAAAAATTATCAGTTTTGGAGGCCGTGCGCCTCTGTCTTGCGATCGATACCAGTGAAGGGAGTCCAGGCTACCGATTTCTGCACGAATTTTCGCGTGTGATGCGCTCGATCGTTGCCGCAAAGGCATTCGTGCCCGATATCGCGATGTATGATGCCGCAAAAAAGGAAAAGCGCGCAGGTGGCACTTTTATGCGTGCGGTCTGGAAACCTGCGCTTTTCAGCGCGGATATCCGCTCTCTCTTTGCCTTAATCGAACCGCTCGTACCAGTGCCGGTCTTTATCGATGAACGCGCAGCCCATGGGAAACCCACATCGAACGCTTCAACGCTGAAAGTGGCGAAGGCCAGCGTGGCTCCGACGAAAAAAAGCAGAGTTCCTTCTCCCCATTCAACCTTACTATTGTTAGCCTCGGACATACTCTCAGATATCGTTACCGAACTTCGCTATCTTCCTTCAGGAGTCAAGGATATATCCCACCCTGTCACGGTGGCTCTGTTTCGAAACGAGGAGGCGAATGTCTCTAGCCCGCTTCATCGTTCCATTCCCAAGGCGATGCGTTCATGGCTTTCTGTCTTCGATCTCGCCAATTCAGGTTTTCAGTATGAGCTCGTCGTGAAAAATTGCACAGAGATCGACGCTTCGGACTGGGGCGACGAAGATGATTCGATTCCAGAGCGCATGCCGCGGTATGAGCTTTCGGCTACTGTACGCCAAAGCTCTACCACGACCAACAAAGTCAAAGCTACCCAGGAAGAGCGTATTCCCCTCCATGAAGCAGCACAACGCTTCGGCATATCCGCCCTCACCTTTCCAGCTCTCCTGTCAACATTCGTTCCAGAACTGGCCCAGTTGGGTTCGAAAGAGAGCGTCATACTGGACGAAATTTCATTATCGCGCTTTGTCATTGAATCCGCAGCGCTACTAGGGAATCTGGGCGTCACCGTCGCCCTGCCCAAAGAACTCTGTGATCTGATAAAGCCAAGAGCCGTCCTCACCGCGAAAAAGGGCAAAAAGTCCGGCAATTTGGTGAGTTTCCTCACGCTGGACAGCCTCCTCTCCTTCGAATGGAAAATATCCATAGGGGATAGACTTATCAGCGCCGCGGAATTTGAGCGAATGGTAAAGGCGGGGACTGCTCTTGTGCGATTCCGTCAGGGCTTCCTACGTCTCGAGGCTTCCGAAGCGGCCTCAATGCTTGAGCGAATCAAGAAGGGACCCAAGCCCGACGCTTTCGATGTACTACAGGAATATTTAGCGGGAACCGCCGAATTCGACCAAGCGCTACAAGAGAAGCTCGCCGCGATGCTCCCTCGGACGATCGATGGCGCTGCACAGTCGAAAGCGGGAACCTCGAGCATCATGCCTCACGGTGTCACGTCCGATGGCATCATGCCCAACGGCGACATTCCCCTCCCCGCGAGCCTCAACGCGTCGCTGCGTCCCTATCAAGCGCGAGGTTTCCAATGGATCACCACGACGATGGGACACGGCTTCGGCTGTATCCTCGCGGATGACATGGGACTGGGAAAAACCGTGCAGGCGATTGCCTGCATCCTTCACCTCAAGGAAACGAAATCGCTCACAAATGGCGCCTTGATATGTGCTCCGGCCACCCTTATAACCAACTGGGAGCGCGAACTCGAAAAATTCGCGCCATCTCTCAGCATTTCCACCTATTACGGAGCTGGACGAAGCCATAAATCAGCCGACATCCTCCTCACCTCCTACGAAACCTTTCTCCGCGACAAGGAGAAATTTAAGGACAAGGAATGGGATATCGCCATCTTGGACGAAGCGCATCTGATAAAAAATCCCGAAGCCAAACGCAGTAAGGCGGTGAAGGAAATCGTGGCATCCAACAGGCTCGCTCTCTCGGGCACTCCCGTGGAAAATCACCTCGGCGAGCTTTGGAGCATTTTCGATTTCGTCATACCCGGCTACTTGCATACGCTTGAGCATTTCCGGTCGAACTACCGCAAGCCTATCGAAGTCGACAAATCCGAAGAGATTGCGGACCGACTGCGCCGCGTCACCGCGCCTTTCCTGCTTCGCCGTTTGAAAACCGATCGTTCCATCATCGCCGATCTTCCCGATAAAATCGTGGTGAACGAATATGCAACGCTGACGACCGAACAAGCTGCTTTGTACGAGAGTACCGTCCGCGATTGTATGAACAAGATCGCCGAAAGCGAGGGAATCGCCCGGCGGGGGTTCATTCTGGCTCTCATCACAGGATTGAAGCAGATATGCAATCACCCAAGGAACTACGATAAGGACAGCGCCCCCTCGGCCGAGCGGTCGGGCAAGACGCAGCTACTGCTCTCCCTGCTCGAAAGCATCGCTGAAGCGGGCGAAAAGGTGCTCGTTTTCAGTCAGTACGTGGAAATGTTGGATATTCTGAGGGATATTATCGCTCAGAATATGGGCGCCGAACCCTTCATGCTGCATGGAAAAATGACGAGGACGAAGCGGGACGCGGCCATCGAGGGTTTCCGCAATGCCTCGGGGCCGGCGATTCTCCTCATCAGCCTCAAGGCGGGAGGCCTGGGACTCAACCTTACCGAGGCTACTCGCGTAATACATTTCGATCTTTGGTTCAACCCTGCGGTGGAAAACCAAGCCACAGACCGCGCATTCCGTATCGGTCAGCGCAAAAACGTGTTTGTGCATCGCCTTATCACCAAAGATAGCTTCGAGGAGAAAATCGACGCGATCCTGACCACAAAGCGCGATTTGGCCCAGATGGCGGTTTCCGCGGGCGAAACGTGGATTACCGAACTCGATAACAAGACGCTCGCGGATCTCGTCAAGCGATGAAGGTCGCATGAAGGGGGTATCCACTTCAAAAGCTTCATAGAGTGGTCTTGACAAAAGGGCCTAGCTCATCATCTATCATAGTCCCGCGCCTTCGAGATGCTCTATTCAAGATGTTTCAGATAAATCTTTCTCACGCCATTGTTGTCTTCTCTTTCCAAGATCTTCCTAAATTCTGGAATAAGTTTGATTTGCGCGGCTTTATTGCTTTTTGCGATCTCAGTGAGCGCAAACGCAGCGCTCCATCGCACGACTGTTCCTTTGTCTTGTGTATTTTCTAAGAGTTTAGGGATGGCGAATTGCACTGTATCGGGGAACTTTTGAGCCACATTGGCGATTATTCTGCTTGCTTCCCATTTTACTCGTGGAGCTTTGTCATTGAGATGAGCGACTACAAAATCGAGGCAATCTTTGGAGAATTCGGGGTGTTCTTTGGTGACAAATTCTATCGCTTCCATACAATTGCCTTTCTCCGCTGTCGTTCCATGATCAAAGCATTGGATAAGTTCAGAGCTCAGATTTCTGTCGTTAGACAGTGCGCGAGCCAAGAGCTCGACAATCTCCTTTGGTTTTCTCTTCGATGCAAGTATTTCTTTTATAGCCGACATTTTTCTGCTCCTTCTTAGCTGCATGATTCACAATCATCTATATATTCATGTACAACATATTTATGGGCTTGACAATGGAACAGAATTACAAAGTTTCCCCCTATCGCTGGGTCATTCTTGGAGCGACCATGCTCGTCAATATGACGATACAGGTACTGTGGATCGCATATTCGCCTATCACAAGTAGCGCGGCTTCGTATTATGGGGTATCCGAGATGGCGGTGGGATTTTTTGCGATGTCCTTTATGATCGCTTTTATCCCACTCTCGATTCCTGCTTCGTGGTTGATCGACCGCTATGGATATGCGTTGACCGTAGGCGCGGCTTCGGTCGCGGTCGGCCTTCTGGGAGTAGCGCGTGGCGCCGCCGGACAGCATTTTGCGCGTGCAATGGTGGCGACATGCGGGATCGCAGCAGCGCAGCCATTTTTGCTGAATTCCTGGACAAAGATACCGGCGGCGTGGTTTCCGGCGCGCGAGCGGGCTACCGCGGTTGGCCTTATTACGATTGCGAGCATTCTCGGAACCGCGATTGGCCTTGTGTTATCGCCAATTCTAGCGAGCAGCATGAATATTGCGCAGGTCCAGATGGTGTATGGTGCGGCGGCGAGTGTGGCTGCGTTGGTGTTTGTGCTCGTGGCCAAGGAAAAACCGCGGCTTCCGCCTGATGAGTCGGCATGCAGCGAGCGCGCCTTCATGGTTGAAGGACTCAAACATGCCCTCAAGACGCCATCGTTCGTGCGATTCCTCGCGATTGTGTTTGTGGGGATGGGCATTTTCAACGGTGTGACAACCTGGGTTGAAGGTATTGTGCGGCCGCGTGGAATAAATCCGGACCAAGCGGGAATTCTCGGCGCCATCATGCTTGTAGGAGGAATTCTCGGTGCTGCGATCATCCCGATTTTTTCCGATAAGGCCGCTAAAAGAAAACCCTATATCATACTAGGCCTTACAGGGGCGATTCCTGGTCTTATTGGACTTGCCCTCGCGCCGGAATTTGGGCTTCTTGCTATCTCAGCATTTGTGCTAGGCTTTTTCCTCATCGCGGTAAATCCCGTGGGCATGCAATATGCAGCAGAAGCTGCGCGTCCAACGCCAGAGGGTACTTCCAATGGCCTTGTTACCCTAGCGGGTCAAATCTCTGTGTTACTCGTCTATGCGATGGAAGCCATCAGCAATTTAACCGGAACCTTCACGGCATCTCTGATTATAGTCGCGGTATTGTTGGGCGCTTCCGCTCTTCTTGCCACAAGACTTAAGGAGAACGGCGCTTAGTCTTACAAAGCTTTGAGCTGATCGACAGGATAATTTTGACAGGATGCTCAAGATTTCTCATGATGAACACGATATTCCTTTTGAGCCAAAGCCATGGCATTGCCCTGTTTCTTAATTTAATAATGACTTATCCTATACATCCTGTTTAATCGTGTAATCATGTCCAAAATCCAACACATCCCATTTAAAATTCCTGTCCATCCTACCCTTTCGCACGAATAATTTCATACATTAAAATCCCGCCAGCAACTGCCACGTTGAGGGAATCGACACCGCGCTCCATTGGAATGCGGACATGGATAGCGCTCAGCGCGAGCACCTCTGGAGGTAAGCCATAGCCTTCATTGCCGAGGACGAGAATTATCAGAGCGTTTTGGGGGCTGGCTACTGCCTTCAATAGTGTATCCTTCGAGTTTACTCTATCGATCGCCATCGAGTTCTCATCGAGCGCTGCCGCAATGAGTAGTGCGCCATTTTGCGTGAGCTTTTCAAGCCCGTGCACATCGACGCTCCAAAGGGGCAGTGTAAAGGCATTCCCCATCGATGCCCGAATAGCTTTTCGATAGAAGGGGTTCGCACAACCTGGTCCTACGAGCACCCCATCGACACCCAATCCTGCTGCGGTTCGTACAAGAGCGCCAACATTTGATGGATCGGTGACATCCCAAAGACAAAGAAAAAAGCTGCATTTTTTCAATGCAGGATCTAAGCTTTCTTTTTTGTTCAGCGGTGCAAGTACCTGAGCTATGTCGAATGGCGCGAGCTTTGGCATATCGGCGATTGCTATCGCACCATGGTGAAACTTGAAATCGACAAGGCTGCAAAGTTCCTCATGGCTCATCACATGGAGAGGGAAGTCTGTCGCCTCAAAGCCCTCTTTATTGTCGGCACGCTGGTGCCAATAGGCCGCCTCTGCTTCGGTACAGACAAGTAGACGCGGTACAATTCCAGCCTGCAGCGCTTTTTCGATAACGATTCGGCCTTCGAGGACCATGAGTCTTTGCGTAGCCAGGTCTTTTTCTTTGAGGTGGGCGAGGAGCTTGAGGTAAGTGTTGAGTTCTTTTGTTTCATTCATATTGGTGGCTTCTTTGCGAGCAAAAATATTATGAACTATGGTCGCGACACTCGTGGCAGATACCAGTAGCGTAAAAGGTATGCGAAGTTATCGAAAGTCCTTTTTCAGCGCTCATCTGTGCGACAATTTCATCGAATTGACACTGGCCAAGGTCGGTAAAGCGATGACAGCGCTCACAGTGAAACCAATGTCGATGT
>MWDY01000064.1 GCA_002070755.1 Spirochaetes bacterium ADurb.Bin110
GATTATGGCCAAGAGCGCCTAGAGGATGCTTCTATAGTTCATTTTATCGCTTTGGAGCTAAGAAGAAGCCGTTTTTTGTATGTACAACCTCAGGATCATCCTTTTAGTGCAGAGGAATCAGTAGCAGCTCTCTACAATTTCATGGTGAGGATAGGTGGTCGCTTTAAGATGCTCGTTATAGACCAGGATCGTTGCCTTGTGTATGAACAGAAGTATGGAGAGGTCACTCCTACAAGGGTGTTTAAAGATTTTCTTCAAGAACAAGAGATCACGCTCTATGTCTGTCGTGCTCAGGACCCCCAGACGAAAGGCCAGATTGAAGACCTTGTGAAATACGTAAAAAGCAATTACTTCAGTGCAAGGCTCAAAGATGGCCTCTCAGTCGACAAGGCTATAGCCGGTATCCCCAAATGGTGTGACAGAAAGAATAATGCAATACGCTTACCATTCCACAGAATACCTTCCCTTAGCCTTAAGGAAGAAGCAACATACCTAAAGCCACTTGTTGCCTCACATTATTCTGAGCTCTCATGCCCCTACACGATCAACAGTGTCGACAAACTTGGCTATATCACCTACCTCAGTAACAAATATTCAGTGCCTAAGATCTTAAGGAATACGAAAGTAAGGACCAAGGTCTATGGAGATAGGCTCTATGTATATGAGATGGAAACTGACAGGCTTATCACGGAGCATGTCATAAGCGACCAACAGAATAGGATCATTGCGAAGGAAGAACATAAGCGCAAGGAATCAGTATCCTGGATGGAGTACAGAGATAAGCTCCTTAGGGAGTTTGGCTGCGAGCACATGCTCCACTTTATAAACGGTGTTCTCAAGGAGAATCCCCGATACAAAAAAGAACAACTAAAGGCGATCTACAACTTTCTTTTAGAGGAACATCCCTCTCTTGTATTCCTCGAGAAGGTACTTGCTTTCTGTGTAGCCGATCACATCTGGCGCTATCATGTAAGCGAGTTCGAGGAAGTGTTCAATAGCATGAAGAAAGAAGCCTCTAAGGCCGAATCCATAGATAAGCTCCAGCAATCCTTGAGAGATAAGTTTCCCATGGAGGTGGAAGCTCGTGATTGTGCAAGCTACGCTGCAAGAGTCAGGCAACTGACCATGGAGGGCTAGAGCTATGGCAAGGATACGGCTTTCTGTGGACAAGATGCAGCAAGAGCTTTCTAGTTTTGGGCTTAAGAGAGCATCCTCGCTCTTACCCGAGCTCCTTACCGAAGCAGAGAGAAAGCAGAGCACCTATGGCCAGTTTCTTAGAGAACTTCTCGATAAAGAGATAGAAGCACGAAACCATAAAAGGCATCATAGGAATATGACAGCTGCCCATTTCCCTCCAAATCCAAAACCCCTTGAGGCCTTCGAGCTAGATGAGCTCGAGGCTGGAATCACAAAAAATCAGATCGATGCACTTAAGGAACTCACCTGGATTGCAGCGAACCAGAACCTCTTTTTCATGGGTCCTCCAGGACTTGGCAAGACCATGCTCGCGGTCGGCCTCGGACTTAAGGCTATCGATGCAGGTTACTCAGTCTGTTATGAACGCATGGTCAACCTTGTAGACATCCTCGACAATGCTCCTTACCAAAAAATCCCTAAGTATAGACTTGCAAAACTAAAGAAAAGCCAAGTAATCATCATAGATGAGATTGGCTATACACCTATCACGAGGGAAGAGGCAAACAGATTCTTCAGCTTCATCTCAGAGCTATATGAAAGATCCTCCCTAATCTTTACTACCAACAAAAGGATCGATGAATGGGCTCAAGGTAATGGGAGATCCTGTGCTCACTGCTGCATTACTCGATCGTATACTCGAAAACGCTCTCTGCTTCTCGTTGAGAGGCCAATCATACAGACTTAAAGATAAAACTATAAGGAAGGAGGAGAAAGAACCTGTCAAGGAATAAAAATCTGCTTACCGAAGCACATAAAAAAGTGCTTACCGAGGCATGTAAAATATTCCTTACCGAGGCACATAAAAAATACCTTACCGTACCACATAAAAAACATCTTACCGAAGCATGTAAAAAACATCTTGACATTAGCACTGATTATTTTCAGGGAAGCTTTCCACACATGGTTCAACCACTCGCAAGATAGAAAGAAAGCCCTTGTGTTCTCTAGTGAGATAGAATTCAAACACCTCTTGGAGATCAAAATCGAAGGGGAGCAGCAATTGTAAAACATCTTAGATTATACAAGTCTATTTGCAATAATTAATTACACAGAGAAAACTGCTTAATTGTGTACTACAAACTGTTCAAGTCCAGGTTAAGTTATTTGCCCGTAATTATTGTCGGGGCTGAAGCGCAATTAGTATTATCAGGACCTTGCTTATTTGCATATAAATCCAGCGCAATAGTTAAATTTTGTGGTATTCTAAAAAATCGCGATAAATCCACTAATATACGATTCTTAAATTGGAGAAATCCATTATCCTTAATTGCGTATATTTTATACTGATTTGAAATGTCATTTTGTTTATTTGTATCTACTGAATATGAATAGAAATACCCACAATTTCCAACAAGCATTCCTGATATAAAAACATTACCCTTGATTTTGCTTGAATAGTTTTCCAGGTTCTCTTTAATCTTCTCATAATTTAATGTAGACTCTGCGGTTAAACAAATAATATAAGCCCGAATTGGAAATGCAGTTTCGTTTTTATTCCCATATTCTCTAAGTTTTGAGGTTGTAGGTCCATCTATTTCATAATAATATCTGTGAGTAATACTTCTTAATCTGTTTGTTTCTTCAAGAATTCCTTTTATTTCATTGTTATATAAGCAACCCTTTATTTCAACATATGCATAAACTCCTTCTATTGGAACAACATCACAAGTACCAAGACGGATTAATGGCGAACACTTTAAAGCATCATATATAATTAAATCAAGCTGCTTTGATATTTTTGGAGGATCTTCTTTGTTGTCTTTGTAGGCAATAAATCCCGTTGTTATACCATACTCATTAGGAAGAATAGACCTTAAAATATCATGTATTTCTTTTTCGGCAGCAAATCCTTTTTCTCCACTGTGGTTAATGCTCTTTCTAATTATTTCCCAGCGCTTAGTTAGGATCTTTTCCTCAAGCTTACATATTTTATTGTAATTAAAGTCCTTTTTTACCATATTTACGATCCTCTATTATTGCTAACTCAATATATTCAATTTTATAAGATTGCCTAATAAAATAATATTAACTATTTTGCAAATATAATCAATATAATAAGTTCAAGCAAATTATTAACGGATTTTAAACTTAAACAGGTTTTTCATTATGAGCTTTGATATAGCCTTTATTAATTGAAGTGCTCCCCTGCTTTTCGGGCCAATTATGCGCTTAATTCTGGAGGGGTATGATAAAATGGACATGAAGTTAAGAGAAAAAAGGGAGGGTTCATGTCCAGGAAGAAGTTCAACAAGGAGTTTAAGGTCGCAGCTGTGAAGCTCGTGCTCGATGATGAATTGCCAGTATCTTAAGGTAGCACAACAGCTTTCAGTGAATCCGAACAGTCTGTATCGTTGGGTGAACGAGTATGAGAAATACGGAGAGAATGCATTTCCTGGCAATGGAAGCACAATCTATGACTACCAGGGAGCACTACACCGTCTTGAACAACGAAAGTTAGGAACTTGAAGAAGAGGTTGAGCTTTTAAAAAATTCAAGGTCTTGCGGCGCACCAAAAGAGCGTGAGATTTCAGTATTTGGTGGAACAGCACCACCGATACTCAATCAGGAAGGCCTGCATGACATTGGGAATCTCACGCAGTGGGTTCTATGCATACCGTGAACGGAAACCATCTGATCGACAGCTTGAGAATGAAGTCCTCTCACAAAAGATACGCGAGGTATTCGAACAGCATTGTGGACGATATGGCGCGAAACGGATTGCACACTCCTTACAGGATGAATGGATCAAGGTCAATAGAAAACGAATAGTAAAGCTCATGCGTAGTATGGATCTCTATGCGAAAGGTGCACGAAGAGCCTATAAGAATTACAACAAGAAACATGCGAATCGAGCCTGGGCGAACGTGCTGCAACAAGATTTCACTCAAGAGCATTGGAATAAAGTATGGCTGGGAGATATCACCTACATTCCCACCCACGAAGGCTATCTGTATCTTGCCGCTTTCTTAGACCTGCATACACGCAAGATTGTCGGTTGGTCGATATCGTCCACGATGACTGAACGACTCGTCATGGATGCATTCCTCCAGGGCTTCGGCAAGGAAAGGACAGGACCGGGGCTTATCGTTCACACAGACCAAGGCGCCCAATTTACTGGTGGAAACTTTACGACACTGGTGAGAAGCAAGGGAGCAATTCTGTCAAACAGTATTAAAGGCAATCCTTACGACAATGCACTCATGGAATCATTCTACAAAACGCTGAAACGAGAGCTGGTGAATGATGCCGGATTCAAGACAAAAGACGAAGCGCGCCATGCACTGGTCAGCTACATTGAGTTGTACTACAACAGTATAAGAAAGCATTCTGCGTTAGGGTATCTTGCTCCTCGAGAGTATGAGGAGCTGAATTCATAGATTTCTCTTATCTTCGTGTCAAAAATAACTGGACCCTTTCACTTATCATAATCTACACTTGTATCATAATCTACACTTGCGTTCGCTAGCCTCTTCGATGATATAATTTAGAAAATTATGCAGGGCAAAAATGGAGATTCAGGGCCAATGCTAGCACAAGTAAATCTGAATGATTCTGATAAATTAAATGCAAAACTTACCACATGGAAAAAGAAACTTCTTGACACTAGCAAAAGAAACCAGCTTTTAAATTTCAGGGACTATAGAAGCTCTACACTTACTATTCAAGAACCTTCAATAAAAGACCTGTGGGAGCGGCTTGTTATCGATGAGCAGTCTTTGCAATTTCCATTGCCAAAAGGCAATTTCTTTCTCGATGATACTTACTCTCCCGCAATTTCAGATGAAACCTCTTATGAAAATCCAGATGATATTGTCACAAACAAATCAATCGAAGATCTTCTAAGAACGCTTCGCAATCTTCGGGCTAAAGCCAAGCTTGGAAAGGAAGAACAGGGTATTAATTTCCTATACCTTTCTTTTGGTTTTCTAAATTGGAAAGAGCAAGAAAATAGCGAGCAATCGTTCCCTTCTCCACTCATCTTGGTTCCTGTCGCATTGACACTTGAATCGCTCCTTGCTCCATTTGTGCTCTCTCTTTCTGAGGATGAAATTGTTACAAATCCTACCCTTTTCTATAAGCTAGAGCATGATTTTGGAATAACACTCCCTGAGTTCGATCCAGACCAAAGTCCTCTCGAATATTTCGATCAAGTGCAGCAAAAGCTTGGAGAATATCGTTTTGGCTGGTCGATTCAACGCGAGGTAAAGCTAGGTCTGTTATCTTTTCTTAAAATCAATATGTATCGAGATTTAGAAAATCGCAGCAATAGTATCTTGCGACATCCGGTCATTCGTGCAATAGGAGGCGATACAAGCGCGATACAGGATAACCTCTCCCTTCTTGCGCCTATCAACAACTTTGATCACGATGCCCAAGAGCCACCCGACACTATTTTTCAAGTGCTCGATGCAGATTCGAGTCAGCAAGATGCAATCCTTGCTGCCAAGAAAGGCATCAGCTTTATACTGCAAGGACCTCCTGGTACTGGCAAAAGTCAAACCATAACGAACATCATTGCCGAATCTATGGCAATGAGTAAAAGCGTACTTTTTGTTTCTGAAAAAATGGCTGCACTGGATGTGGTTCTAAAAAGATTAACCGAATCTAATTTATCAGACTTTTGTTTAGTACTTCATAATCGAAAAGCAAATAAAAAAGATGTGCTCGATCAACTTGGTGCGGTGCTCTCGCTCTCAGGGCAAAAGTGCAATTTGGCTAATGAAGCACAAGAGTCGCTCGATAAACTCAAAAAATACCGCGAACAACTAAATCAATATGATAAAGAAATCCATCATGTCATACTTCCTTTGAACACAACTATCTTTCAGGTAAACGGCATTCTGGCATCATTGGCCTCCTACAAGGATATCTCATTCTCTTTGAATAATATTGAAAAAATGAGTCAAGAGGAGCTTTCGGAACTGCTTGCTGACCTCGCAACATTAAGTTCCAGACTTGGTGATATGAGCGATGACTATCTTAAAAACCCATGGAAAGGAGCAAAGGTAGAACAGGTGACCAATACGCTGCGCTATGATATTGGAGCGTTTCTCTCCCCAGTAATTGCACAAATCTCTGAGTTTTCCGAAATGCTGGAATCTGCCGGCAAACTCCTCGATATTGCGTTTGATTCTCGATTATCAACCTTAGATCAAATTGCTACCTTTTTCCAACTTGCTTCTAAGTCTCCGAAAGCCCCTGCTCAATGGGTACAATCTGATGACCTTCCTGAATTATTCGATTTAGTAGACAAGTGGTTCGCGCTACAGAGCCAATATCAGAATATCAAGAGAGAACTCGAAGAGGAGTATCATAGTGCTGCAGCCCTCGATGCGATCGGAATTTTTTCAGCAAATCCTTCTTCGAGCGATTATTCATTGGAACAAATAAAATCATATTGTCACGAAGCTCTGTCAGCGCAGGATTATTACCGGATCTGGCAATCGCTTGGAACTGCCAGAGCTACAATAATCGATGAAGCAAAAAGCAAAATCATTCAAGCTCAAGAGCTTGTTGCATCGCTAAGATTAGAATTTGAAAATGACTTGTTTGATCTCCATGCCAAAGAATTGTATCAAAAATTCAAAACAGATTATGCATCATCAGTTCGTTTTCTTAAGCGCGGCTATAGGACTGATCTAAGAAAACTACGCACATGTCTAAAAAACCCTCTTGAAAAAATGACCTATGAGAAAGCAATATCTGTCCTAAAGAAATTGCGCGACCTTGAGGAGCTTCGCCAGTGGCGCCAAGAGCGGGATATAGCGCTGTCAAACTGCCTAGGAACCCTCTATCAGCAGGAATCTACCGACTTTGCCCTTATCCGAAAAGCACAAGATGCCTACGATGCAATTATACAATGCCAATCAACTTTGAAAAATTTAGGAAAAATAGCGCAGGATGAGTCACAAAATAGCCAATATCTAAAAGGCCATTTTGCTCAATTTTATGATGGCTTCTCTACCGATTGGAATCTAGTGCGCAGCGCACTAGAGTGGGCATCAGAGCTGAAGAAGTTCCTTGTCGTGGTGACCTATACGCCGTCTTTTATCGACAGAATTTGCACCGACGATGCCACTATTGCTACCTGCGCAGCCTGTGCGGACCAAATTCGCCAATATGCAAACCAAATCACTGCTCTAAGCCAGTGGTTTTCTAACCTCTTCGATAAAGACGAAAGAGACCGTATCCAACAAAGCCCGTTGCCTGAGCTGGCAGAACGCCTTGCGGCTTGCAAAGATAACCTCGCAGATCTAGAAAAGTGGGTCGATTTAAATGCATCGATTAAGAAATGCACAGAAGATGGTCTTCAAGACTATATCTTGAAAATTCAAAGCATGCACGTTCCTAGCAAGGATATCGTCAATATTTTTAAAAAACGGTTTTATTATTTATGGCTAGATAGTATTCTTCCCCGCTATCCAGCAGTTGCGCAATTCCGGCGGCAAGCACAGGAAGGATATATTAAGGAATTTCAAACTCTCGACAAGTTACAATTGGCTATTGCAAAAGCACGAGTTCGTGCCAATCTTATAAATTCGCTTCCTCCCACGGACCGCTTTACCTCTGGAGCTGATGAAGTAAGCATCTTAAAGCGCGAAATGATGAAGCAACGCAAAATAATGCCGATTCGAAAGCTATTCAATAGTATTCCTGATTTGATTATGAAACTTAAGCCCTGCCTCATGATGTCGCCTTTATCGGTAAGCCAGTTTTTGGAATCTGATTGCTTTATGTTTGACACAGTCATTTTCGATGAAGCTTCACAAGTTCGTACAGAAGATGCTATCGGCGCGATTTCGCGTGGTTCCCAAGTAATCATCACTGGTGATAGCAAACAGCTCCCGCCAACAAATTTCTTTACGGCTTTTCTCACTGAGCCTGAGTATGACACTTCTGATGATGACGAGGATTATGAAGATGCCTACGAGTCTGTACTGGAAGAAGCAGCATTGCTTTCAGAGCGCACTCTCTTATGGCATTACCGAAGCCTTCATGAAGACCTCATTGCATATTCCAATGCAAAGATCTATAAAAACCGCCTCATTACCTTTCCTTCTAGCTTTGACAGAGTTCCTGGTTACGGCGTCGAATTCATCTTTGTTCCGGGCGGCTTCTACGATCAGGGTGGGAGGAGAGGAAATCCGCACGAAGCTGAGCGTATCGCCGATCTTGTGTTTGAGCATTTTCGTACCTATCCGAACCGTTCCCTTGGAGTCATTGCATTCGGAGATCATCAACAGCAGGCAATTGAAATGGCTATCAGAAAAAGGCGCCTCGCAAATCAGCGCTATGAAGATTTCTTCAATGAAGACAAGTTCGAAGCCTTTTTTGTTAAAAATTTGGAAACTGTCCAAGGCGATGAGCGTGATACTATTATTCTCAGCGTGGGCTATGCAAAAAGCTCTGCGGGGAAACCGCCGACAAATTTTGGCCCCATTATGCATTCGGGCGGCGAGCGGCGTCTCAATGTTGCCATTACTCGTGCAAGATATAATATTAAGCTAGTCTCTTCTATTGAGCCGACAGACATAACTACTGAAAACTTCTCTCATGCAGGGCCAAAGCTCCTACGTGGATATATGGAGTTTGCGCAGCGCGGTCGAACAGTCTTAGAAAATGAAATAAAAGACTCCGGTAGCACACAGACCGAATCACCTTTTGAAGAAGCTGTGTATAATTTTTTAGCGCAGCATGGCGGCTATCAATTGGCAATCCAAATTGGCTGTTCTGGCTACCGCATCGATATAGGCATCAAGCACCCTACACTTTCTGGCAGATATGTACTTGGCATCGAGTGCGATGGGGCTACCTATCATTCAGCTCGAACCACACGAGAAAGAGATAGACTCCGACAAGATGTTCTTGAACGAATGGGCTGGAAGATTTATCGCGTTTGGTCTACCGACTGGATCAAGGATCCTCTCAAAGAGGGGAACGATTTAATTCGCGCTATTGAAAAGGCAATCCAAAGCTATGAAGACGACCCTTCCTTGCAAGAATCTTCCTTATCAACACAGGATGCAGAAAAGAGCAACTATTTAACAGTTTCACAAATCGCTTCAGAAGCATCCTCTAATAGTATTCCTTATGGCTTTATTTCTCCAAAAAAATTAGATCAAGGCAGCATATCCTACGATGGTCACTATAGCCAAGATAAAATGTGCGCAATGATTGAATTCTTGGTTAATAATCAATACCCTTTGCATATCGATTATTTATGCGAACAAATAGCATCCTATTTAGGATGCGAAAAAACAATTTATGTGCTCCGACAGGACCTTATCTGCGATGTCGGCATATTGCAGCTACAAAAGCGTATTAAGAAGAAAGGCAGCTTCCTCTATCCTGCCGCGTATGAAAAAATTCCTCATTATGTGCTGAATGACCGTCCAATCAAATATGTGAGCAAAGATGAAATTGCCTCTGCAATGCTTGCTATTGCGAACGCATGCATCGGGCTTACACGAGAATCATTGATTACTGAAACTATCCATGCCTTTGGCTTTCCTCGCGCAGGAAAAACTGTCAAGGCTGCTATGAATGCAGTATATGAGCAGCTACTTCAAGAGCATCGGCTAAAGGAACAAGATGGTAAGGTATCGGTTATTGCTTAATGTTAACCATGTAAGAGAGCCTTGTCATGATTTATCTCTAATTTGAGAGATTGAATTGCGTAAAGTGATGTTTGCAATTTGGTTATTAAAAAAGACATTGGAAGCTTTAAAATGTTTTTTTATACAACAAGCACAATGAATGACACTAGTGAAGGAATAGAAAGTGGCAGATTTTTTCGTCCTATTTTAGGAGGATAGATATGAAAAGCGACGAAATAAAGCAAATCATAACTACTAAATATTCGAAAATTGCAAAAAGCGGTTGCGGATGCGGCAATACTTCATCATGTTGCGGTAGTTCGCTTTCGCCAAAACAAATATCAAAAAGCATTGGCTATTCTGAAGAAGAGATCAATGCCGCATTAGAGGCTAATTTAGGACTTGGTTGTGGAAATCCAGTGGCTCTTTCGACCATAAAAGAAGGTGATGTAGTCCTCGATTTAGGAAGCGGTGCTGGTTTTGATGCTTTTCTAGCTGCCAAAAAAGTGGGGAATAAAGGAAAAGTTATTGGCCTCGATATGAGCGAAGAGATGATTCGTAAGGCAAGAGAAAATGTAAAAAGGTATGGCTATCAAAACGTCGAATTCAAATTGGGAGATATTGAGAATATTCCGGCGCTTCCGGCTTTAGTGTGGGTCATAATAATACCTCTGGAAGCAGAGAGAGTTTCCCACAATGAAAGAGGATTGCCATCTTGAATCGAGCTCTATTGCGAAATCCACAAGCTCGCACTTTCAGTTTCTGAATTATCGCATTCACCGATTCAACCTTCGCATTAGTAGCTCTCTTCACTGTCGCATTCAGTATTCCCCAGAGATATCTACGTATTGTCCTCCCTACTTCAATCATTGGTCTAAGCCGACATCGAGCTGTCCATCCTAGAAGTCTACGCCATGCTGCTTCAGAGTCTTTTCGGTCAGTCAGCGTCCAGAGCTCTCCAGCACTTTCCTTTATCCACCATGCCCTCGCGGTCTTTAAGTTCATACGAGAAAGCGCTGCAAAGTCTTTTGTACTCTGCTCAGCCCTACTTTCTTTCGAGCGTAGCCACATGTATCTTGTCTTAGT
>MWDY01000065.1 GCA_002070755.1 Spirochaetes bacterium ADurb.Bin110
AAAAAATCTAATTAAAAGCAGCAATACGCTAGTTATCTAAAAGCTAAGGATTGGCTTATAGGTAAAGCTATATAGATTTATATAGATTTAAAATTGCAATATCGCGCTTGAACACAGCAATGTTTTTGTTTGATAGATTCGGGAAAGAAGGATTATGGTTTATCGCTGAATATTATTAAGAAACATGCAGACAAAGAGAGGCATCGGCCGATCCTCCATCTATAGCCCCTTAGACCACTTAAGGCCTAGCAGGAAGTTTTCAGGCGCCGACGCTTAATTTCAGTATATTAAGAAGAATATTCATAATCAAGAAAAGGAATGCCACAATAAGCTGAGCCTATTTGTCAAGAACACTTTTAGGAAAAATTAAAGTGGATATAGACCTTCATGCTACATCCTCTAGCTCTCCAACGGAGAACTTACTTGCATAGATACTATCAGGTGTCTCATAGCTAAGTGACTCATGAAAGCGTTCTGAGTTGTAGAAATGAATATAGCGAGCAACTCCTTTGGTTTCTTTGCCTCTGCAAGCTGCGCAAGGCCATTGATCTGCTTATGCATATCGGTGAAGCCAACAATAAGATAAATCCTTCGATTCTTCCTGAGGTCATCCCCTATATCCCTTTTGGAAGAGAGGATACTCAGCTTCTCTTTACCTGAGGAACGGTGTAGGTTTGACGTTTACGTTGCGACAACACGTTCCGCATTTGATGGATACTATTCATTTGAGAAAATTCCCGTAGGATCCTATATTGTCCGTATAAAAAATGAAGCCCAAGATGCAGAAGAATTCATATCTCGTTCAGTGGTTATACCGCCTGAAGGCGGCTACTGCGACTATATTGACCTGATTTATCAAGAGGCTTTAGAAATAAAAGAGATGGAATATGAATGAATTTAGGGGTAAAGCGTTTATTGGGATTTCCCTTGCATTCAATTATACGCTATAGCATATATCAATCGAATATATTGAAAATTTTTTAAAGAATGAGATTCTATGCTATTGTTCGATATTAATTGAATTATTATTAAATAGAATCGACGCGATATGATGAGCTTGCTCGTACAATAAGACGAGCTTTAAGCACAATCTCCTGATGGACAATAGGTTTATTTGAATTGAGGGCTTCAAGTAGCAAATTGACTGCTCGACGAGCCATTGTAGTTTTAGAGCTACCGATACTTGTTAAAGGAAATGGGAAAAGAAATTTTGACTGTATATTATCGAAACCAACAATGGCATAGTCGCGAGGGTTTTGGAACCCATGCAGCTGAAGAGCGTACATAGCTTCATAGGCAATAAGATCAGAAAAAGCCAAAATTGCAGTGAATTGAATTTTATCTTGAACTACCTCATCTATAACATGCTTACAATCCCCTGCGACAATGGGTACTTCTCTAACCATTCGTTCATCAAAGGCAAGGCCGGCAGATATAAGTGCTTCTTTATATCCAGCAAGTCGTTCAGATGCACTTGATATAAAAAGCGGACCATTAAGAAACAATATATTACGATGCCCAAGACCAAGCAAATGCTCTGTTGCAAGCCTACCACCCATAAAGTCATCGCAAACTACAGAAGTTGCACAATCGTCTCTACCAATAAAATGTCTGCCAATAAGGACGAAAGGAATGTTTTGATTAATTAGAAATGTTAGATTCTCATCGCTCTGTTGGGTTGGGCAAATGATGATGCCATCGACCATTCTGCTAAGAGCAAGCCTAATTGCTTCAGCTTCATTTTCTGGATTTTCGTCAGTATTGATTATAAAAGTACTGTAATGGTGTCTGCGAAGGCCAGTTTCAATCTCTCGAACTATTATCGCAAAATGTGGATTCGATATGTCCCCGAGGATAACGGCAACTGTTTTAGAATGCCCTGATCGAAGAGCGCCTGCTATTGAGTCGCCGATATACCCCATCTCTTTTGCAACCTCTTGTATTTTCTGTCGTGTTTGAAGAGAGATATCATCTTTATTTTTTAGTGCTCGAGATACTGTATTAATTGTATAGCCGGTTTTTGCAGCTATGTCTTTCAAAGTGACCCGCGAATTTCTCATTGTTCTTCCTTGCAATACCCCTTAATAATTAATATAAAGTAATGCTAGGCAATATATGGATCCATATTTTTCTATAATATCACAGTTTCAAGCCCTAATTCGTCAAAGAATGAAGGATCAAGATTAGGTACCTTTTTGTCAAATTCTTGCCCACTGTATATTCTTCTAAGCATAGGATATTTAGCTCCTGCAAAAGGATTATAAGGCAATAACTCGACCCGGACATTATCTTTTGCTTCTTTCAGACGTTGGGCAGTTGCTCTCATGTTCGCGGGATCATCATTATATCCAGGAATGATCGGAATACGTGCTATAAATGGCTTGCCTGATGAAATCAATAGGCTAAGATTAGACTGAATTAGATTATTATCAACCCCTGTTCCTTTCTTATGAGCCTCTGGATCCATATGCTTTATATCGAACAAAATCAAGTCAGCCAAATCCATTGCCTTTTTAAAGATGTGAGTTTCAGCGAAACCTGATGTTTCTATTGCAACATGATGAGGCTTAAGAAAAGATATCAAATCAAATAAGAATCTTGGCTGAAAAAGAGGCTCACCACCAGAAAGAGTATAACCGCCATGCAAGGAGTCAAGGACATCAGAAAGGCGGAGGATCTTTTCTGAAAGATCCCTTGAACTAATATAATATCCTGATTTTTGGATAAGACCTAATGGACAAATTTTTATGCAACGGCCCAGGCCTTGGCATTCAGGATGGTTACATGGCTTCAAACACATGCCACAGTGTCTGCATCCATTTTCGCGAATCATGAGTTCTGGTTTTGGTGAAATTCCTTCGGGATTGTGGCACCAAATACATGATAAAGGACAGCCTTTGAGGAAAATAGTTACTCTTACTCCAGGCCCATCATGAACAGTTAATTCTTTGATATCAAAAATACAGCCTTCAGTATAGGAAGGCTGAGTTTGAATCATTTCAGAATTTATTGGCGAAACATTATAATTCAAAAGCTATACTCCGTACGACGAATGACATGATCTTGATATTCTTTATTAAGCTCTACAAAATATGCACTCCAACCCCATACTCTAACGATCAAATTGCCATATCGCTCAGGATGGAGCTGGGCATCGAGGAGTGCTTCTCTATTTACGGCATTAAGCTGGAATTGGTGTCCGCCGAGTTTCATAAATAGACGAACGAGGCTTGCAACTTTTTCAATGCTATCTTTATCTTGGAACAATGTGCTATGAAATTCCATAGTTAAAGGTCCGCCATTGATTGTACGTTTTAGCTCAGGCCGCGCAAATGATTTCACAATAGATAATGGACCAGCTACTCTTGCGAAGAGGCTTGGAGAATAATTAGCGCTGAACCACTCCCCCTTGCGCCTCCCATCGGGGCTAGCACCAAGGTCACGGGCATGCCATATGTAATACATCGCTGAGCCAGTGCCCGCACGAATTCGTCCTCCACGATCATTATGTAAATTTTCAGTTGCATCTGCAAAAGTACTCAGCAAAAAGGATGCCAGAGAGTCAGTCTTAGGATCTGCATTGCCCATCTTTGGCGCTTCATAGCGGAGTTTTGAAAGGAGCTCTTCATGGCCAGCAAAATCCTTGTCGATTGCATCGAGAAGCTCAGCCCAACTTAAGGACTTATCTTCATAAATATATTTCCTAATAGCAGCAAGAGAATCTACCGCAGTCGAAATTCCGGTTCCATGAAAGCCATAATTGTTGTATTTGCACCCATAAGATATGTCGCGAGCTTTATCAATACAGCCTTCCATTAGAAGAGACATAAAGGGAGCTGGGATCATCCATAGATTTTTTACATCAGAAGCAAGTTTATTCACCTCTATAAATATTTGTTTTTTTATTTCTTCAAGAAATTGCTCAAAATGTTCAAAGATTACAGGTTCATGAATGCAATGATCTACAATAGCGGGAAAATTCAATGCCGCAATATTAGGTATATCCATTCCTTTGCCAGGAACAATGAATTCCCAGCAAGCTGCAACCACATAATCTTGGGCATCATTGGCCTGATATCCAAGAGAGATAAGCGCAGGAATCACCACATCGTCATTTGAATATTGAGGAAATCCTAGGCCTTCCTTGGTAAGCTCAGTTCCAAGTTCGAATACCCTATCGGGAGTGAGCGAGCTGACCCGAATGTTAATTTTTGGATCAATAAGATGGAGTTCTTTACTTGCGCGCAAGCACATTTCTGATAACTTATTGAATAAATCTCTACCAAGAGCGGTTCCGCCCAATACTAGACTTTGACCATTATCGCCTTGCTGTACACCAGGATATAAATCGCTATCTCGATTGAAACTAAGAAAAAACTCTTCGAGAAGATCAAATGCCTGCTCCTCTGTCAAAGTACCATTATCTAAATCATTCTGTAGATAAGGAAATAGGTATTGATCAAACCTACCTATAGTATTGTGATATTCGCCTTCTATCCATAAAGAAAAATGAAGAAACCTAAAAAATTGAAGGGCCTCAAGGAAATTTGTAGCGCCATAGCGAGGGACTCTTTCCAAAATTGCTGCAATATCAAGGCGGCCAATGCGGATCGCTTCATTTCTGTAGCGATCTGCTAGGTCAAGCAAAGCATCAATATCAGAAGCTACCACTTTAAGAAAAAGATAGCCTTCCTTATCTTCAGAGAGAAGACACTGATTTTGGCAAGCAATTACCTCTTTCTTGCGAGCTTCAAGACCGCTCGCTATTGTCAAAGCATAGTTAGGAGAGATATTGCAGACATATCCATGTTCATGAATATAATGCTTAGATTTGATATCTTGCCATTCTTCTTCAGTAAAAAGTGGAGGCAAGGCCTTAATAGTTCGCAAAAGTACAATATGTTCCCCTTCCAAGATAACTGGACCTTCAGCGGCCATAACTGCAATAAAACGTTGGCCCATTCTTTCTATTGGAGAAAGATGCAGATCGGCAAAGCCTTGAGCAATATCATATGGAAATTCTTTTCTAAATTTATGATGACGTTTTTCACGAATGAAATCATACAGTTTCTGGACAGATTCTGTCATATATAATACCTTGCTTTTAATAAGATCGATAACATTAACGATAATGTTATCAGAATTATCATCTATAATAGTGAAAATTGCTGCCTAAGGACAACCTGCACAAATGTATTCTATTATGCGCTCCTGAGTCATCTCAGGCCCCTTTTGGACCTCTGCAATAACGCTGCCAGTTCTCATGATATAAATTCTATCGCTCATCCCTATTAATTCTGGCAATTCAGAACTGATCATAATAACAGCTACCCCTGAGGCCGCGATATCATCTATTATTTTATGTATTTCCGCCTTTGCATTTATATCTATTCCTCTAGTTGGCTCATCTAGAATAAGAAGCTTAGGATCTGTATTCAGCCACTTCCCAAAAACACAACGCTGTTGATTGCCGCCGCTCAAAGTGCCAACGAGTTGCTCAATTGATCTAGCAACTATTGATAGTTCCTTAGTTAACCTATTAGCTGTCTCGTGCTCTCTTGAAGGACTAATCAAACCTACACGAGAAACCTTTTTAAGAGAAGAAAGCGTAAGATTTTCCCTAATAGTCATTTCGGAAATAAGACCTTCTTGCTTTCGATCCTCTGTAAGATAGGCTATTCCTTCATCGATAAGCTGATATGGTTTTTTTCTTGTTATATTTTTGCCTTGATATTCTACATTTCCATCCTCAAAATCACGAATACCAAATATAGATTTAGCCAATTCTGTGCGGCCTGAACCGACAAGACCGCCGATTCCTAAAATTTCACCTTTTCTTACCATAATATTGATAGGTTTTGTTTTTGAAGTGAGTTTCAGCCCTATAACGCGAAGAATTACCTCGTCGGTTGGAATATGGGAAGAAGGAAAAAATTCGTTAATAGTTCGACCCACCATCATCTGAATGACTTTATCCGGTTTGAATTCATCCATAGAAAGTGTGCCGATATATTGGCCATCTCTAAGAACTGAAAGTCTATCTCCTATTTCTCGAAATTCTTCAAAGCGATGAGAAATATAAATTATACCGATCCCTTTTGAGCTCATTTTTCTAATAAGGTCAAAAAGAATTGCTATTTCACGAGCAGTTAGGCTAGCTGTTGGTTCATCCATGATAACTATTTTTGAATCATAGGAAAGTGCTTTTGCAATTTCAACAATTTGTTGTTGAGCAGTAGATAGTCGGCCGACGAGTGTAGAAGGATTAATATCAGTGCTAAGCGATTGTAAAAGCTCTTTGCTTTTTATATACATAGTCTCTTTATCCCTAAATCCATGCTTCGTAGGTTCTCGACCAAGAAAAATATTATGCGCTATATCAAGATTTGAGCACAAATTCAATTCTTGATGGATAAATGCAATGCCATTTGTTCGTGCTGTTCTTGCATTATGAAACTCAACTGCGCGACCTTTTAGGAATATTTGGCCTTCATCGGGTGGAATAAGGCCACCAAGTATTTTCATAAGCGTAGATTTTCCAGCGCCATTCTCGCCAACGAGAACATGCACTTCTCCTGCCAATAACTCAAAGTTAACAGAACGGAGAATCTTAACATCGCTATTTTTTATTGGCTTGCCGTCAGTCCCATAAATGAATTTTGTAATATTTTTCATTTGAAGTAGAGGTGCATTCATAATATCCTCTCTATAACGCCTTATTTTTCACGTTTTCAAATATAATTGCTATTAAAATAATTACTCCTTGTACAGCCATATAAAGATGGTAGGAGATTCCCATAAGATTAATGCAGTTCTCAATTATTTTTATTGATAAAACTCCAAATAGGGTGCCAGTGATAGATCCAACTCCTCCAAAGAGACTTGTTCCACCAACAATTGCTGCAGTAATAACCTCGAAATTGAAATTACCTCCTCCCATATTAGGCTGAGCTGCGTTGACTCGTATAGTAAAAAGCATTCCTGCCAACGCCGCTAATAGCCCTGAAGCAATATAAACAGAAACATTAATTTTAGAGATTGGTACTCCACTTACTTCTGCTGCTTTCGCATTATATCCAAAGGCACGCAAACTTCGACCAAATATTCCTTTATTAATGATAATATAAAATATTAGAAGGACGACCGCAGCAATAAAGACAGAAGAAGGAAGCCCTAACATTTCGGTTCTTCCAATTGCTAAAAAACCTTCAGGAAGCCTACTGACTATAGAGCCTTGACTTACAATCTGTGCAAGACCATAAATGATGTAGCCAGAACCAAGCGTAGTGATAAAAGCAGGTACCTTCATGAATTGAATGATAAAGCCATTCAATGATCCAAATGCAATGCCTACTATAAACGTAGCAAGCACAACAGCAGGAATAGGCCATTGATATATCTTTGCAAGAAGGCCAGATGTGATAGAGGCAAAGCCAACAATATAGCCCATTGAAAGATCAATACCGCCAGTCATGAGTACTAGTGTCATGCCGATACAAGCAATTAAGGGGATTGCTGACTGCTTAATTATTATTGCAAAATTATCCAATGCAAAAAAATTAGGAACTGCTATTGAGGCAATTATTGCAAGGATAAGAAATATTAAAAAGCTTCCATTCTTTTTTGCAAAATAGCGAATTGAACTAAGGAGGGCATTCATAGTACACCTCTAGTTGCTTTTCTATTTCTTTGGCGAATCCGACCTGTAATAAAAACAATGCTTATGATAATAATTCCGACAAATATATTTTGCATAAAAGGATGAACACCAAGTAAATTAAGGCTATTTCGCAAACTGCCTATTATAAGTGCACCGACCATAGCCATTGACACTGATCCATATCCACCGGCCATATCCACGCCGCCAATGACACAAGCAGCGATGCTATCAAGCTGATACGCCTCCCCTTGTATAGGATGAACAGTATCAAGTTGTGCGCTGAGGAGTAAGCCTGCTACTGATGTGCAGAAAGATGCAAATACATAAACAAAAAACTGTATCTTTGTGACGCTTATGCCTTCTTGCCTCAATACTGTCTCATTTCCGCCTAAGGCAAGTATATGATTCCCTAAGGAAGTAAATTTAAGAATAATAAATCCTATCAAGAAAAATATTAGCATAAGATAATCTGAAATAGGGATGCCGAATAATGTACCATTTCCCAAAAATACATAAGAATCCGGAAAACCGCCAATAGAACGGCCGCCATTCATGATTAAGGAAAGGCCTTCACTTACTTGGCCGACAACAAGTGTTGTAATAAATGCAGGAACTGAAAGAGTGGAGACCATCAATCCATTGAAAAATCCCATTGATAGTCCTACAAGAATTCCTGCAGCCAAACTGAAAAAAATATTATGACCATGGAGCATTAGAATACCGCTTACCATTGGACTAAAAGCAAGTAAGCCTGAAATTGAAAGGTCAATTCCTTTAATGATAATCACTAATGTCATTCCAACGGCGCAGATACCAATTATAGATGACTGGCGTACCACATTCAAAAGATTAGAGATGGTCAAGAAATTAGGAACAAATGATGCCACTATAAGAAAAGCTGCTACCAAAAATATTAAGCCTAAAATTTTCTTTAGATAAACTCTGCTTTTCACCAAAAACTCCTGCTAGGCTTGCCCTCTTCAAATGAGGGCAAGCCTATCTACCTTATTAACACCGTGACCAAAGAATTGAAGAATTAATTGAAATATAAATTTTTAAAGAGAAATCATGGCTTAGAAAGTCCATTTATAGGCTTCGTCCAAATTTGTTTTATCATAAACCATAGTACCAGAATCGATAACTTTCGGAATACTTTGTGGATCCTTGGCTCCACTTATCACACTAAGAAGTGTATCAACTGCTATCTTCCCCATTTTAGCTGGAAACTGTGCTAGAGTCGCGGTGACTTTGCCTGCTTTAATAAGGTCTAATGCTTTGCGTGAACCATCTACAGAAATAATTACCACGCCTGTTTTCTTTGCATCAGAAAGAGCTTGGAGAATTCCATCGAGCATAACATCTGATGCAGAAAAAATGCCTTGGACGCTCTTATTGGCTTGAAGCATATTTTCAGTTACCTGCATAGCAACTGAATTTGTCCAATCTCCAGGTTGCTCCCCAACTATTTTTAAATTACTGCCTGAAACGCCTTTCTTAAATCCGTCTACACGGTTGTCTCCAGCAACACTCCCATTAGCACCTCGCACTACAAGAATATTGCCTTTATTATTGAGTTCTTTCACCATGCGTTTTCCTGCTTCTACGCCTGCATTAAAATTATCTGTACCAACATACGTGATATAAAGATCTTCATTGCCAGGCTCTACTGCGGAATCAACTACAATAACAGGAATACCTGCAGCTTTTATTTTCTTAAGGACAGGTACAACCGCCTTGCCATCCATAGGATTAAGAATAATAGCATCTACCTTTTTTGTAATTAAATCTTCAAGCTGATTTACTTGAGTAGATACTGCGGTTTGTTCTCCTGCAGTAACAAGCAAAAACTTGTGGCCGGCTGCTTCTACATTGGTTTTTATTGCATCAGCAATAGCTTTTTGAAAATCATCGTTAGTGACAGTTTTAAGACTGAATGCAATAGTCAATGTCTTATTAGGTGCTGCAACTATAGAACTCAGGACGACAAAGACCATGCATAAGAAGAAAATCGCTTTTCTTTTCATATAGACCTCCTTGCTTACATTAACATTAACATGAACGTTAATGTTTATTTGATTATCACCCTGCTTCCTAAATCTGTCAAGTTTAATAATTGGAGAAAAGAATGAAGGTGAGCAGTAATCTAAAATGTCCACATAAAAGGGGGAGAAGCGGGAGAGAAAAGAAGTGCCATGGGAGTCGTGCTATCATTGGTTTTTAAGCAAATCAGGACAGACACGGAGATTCCATAGGACATACACAGCTTACTCTGGAACGGCACATTAAGGTAAGCCACTTTAGCTGGGAAGAGCGACTTGCATTACAATACTACTATGCAGGCAGTAACGGCTACCAGAAAATACGAAGTCCAACAATGTTACATGAATTCTCGCTTATTTCTTATTTATACCTAGGCAAGAAAGGGCACTCCAAAGACTTCATAGAGTTGCTTTTGTTTCTTCGTCATCTCGCCAATCTTTTCGATATGTCCAGGACAGGTATAGCACTCAATGACATCGAGTTCATCGAGAAGCTGGGTGAGGGTATAGCTCTTATAGAGGTCTTGGTCGTGCATCAGCTTATCTATATATGATACATAGATGAGTGCAACAAATTGAACAAAGAGCTTTCCTGAAAGATGCGATTCTGAGGAAACTCCCTCTCGCCTCGCAGAGAGCCTCTCCTTGAGGTTTCCTATCGCCTTTTCCACAAGATCCTTCGTGCGATAGATTCTGAGTGCTTCGAGAGGGTCTTTGCTATCATTGGAGAGGAGGGCAAAGTAGCCATAGTTTCGCTAAACCTTCTCAATCGCCTCTTGCTTGGGATTGAGCTTTACTCCTCGTACAGGAAGTCTGGGTGAGCTCGTAATATTTTTGGTAGAGAGTCTCGTGATCAGGTATTCTAATGCCTTCTCGGAGCTCTGCTTCGAGCCTATCAAGGAGCACATTAAAGCGAGCCCTTTCTTCCATAGCCCGCTCGTCATCGTAATAGAGATGCAAATACATCCAAATACATCCTCCGAGTGCCACTCTCTACTGTTCCTAATCGAGGCTTATGCTGTTCATAAGGCCATTCAATCGTCCTTGAAGTGCAGTACAGCCGAAAGCTTGAAATGTAATAGCTTCTTGATCGCAGAGATTCAGCTACTTCATCGAGAACCTTTTTAACAATGCACAGTGATGTTTTCACCGAGATGAGAAACTTGTAGTGGTGGGATAGTAGTCCATTGATATTCTCTTCACTGTAGAAGCCTCGATCGAGGATGAGCTTCACCTTCTCAATGGAGAGATCGGGAGCTCATTGAAAAGGTAGCAGAGGTAGTGGTAAGGCTCATGCCCATTTGCCTTCGCGGTCTCAATCATGCTATAGATACTCACACTCGCATGGGCCCCTAAGGGTGTATTCGAGAAAAGCCAGTTCTTCCTGCCTATCACAAAGGGCCTTATCGCATTCTCGATGGTATTCGTATCAGGCGTGAGGAGCTCATGGTCGAGGTAATGGGTTATCCTCTCCCATTGGCTCAGTGTATAGCTCGCCGCTTTCGGAAAGCTTATGGTAGGTGGACTTATGCCTGGATACGCTATAAGCCACGCATGCAGGGTCGTGAGCCTCGGAGCTTGCTCTTTTCTCCTGAGAGTAAGAAAGTATTCGGTATCCAGAAGCCCTTCTTTATACTCTCGTTGAAGCTCTCCATGAGTACGACTGCAGAATGCTTGATATCCTCTTGTATCGCTTCGATGAGATCGCCTAAGCCTCGTCCGGCTCGTATCGCAAGAGCACAGAGCGTTGCTCGGGGTGTCCCAATCCCAAAACGACTCAAGATGTTCTCCATACGATAGAATGGCTAGGCATCCACAAACTTCTTGACGATAACCTTCTGTGAAATTTTCTCGAGCTCTTCCCATACCTTTTGTCTAATCTCGGGCCGTACTGCTCCACAGTGCGGGCAGGTGCGCTCCTCAAGGGAGCATGCACTTAGGATATCGACGCGGAGAATATCCTTCGAAATAGGCTTAGGCCTCACTTGTCGCGTTCATAGGCTTTTAAGAGTGTCTTATTCTCTTGCCTGAAAGACTCTTGTGCATAGGTCTCTGCCTCATTGAAAAGCCAGCCTTGACTACTCTCTTCCTTCGGCTTTCTCTCACCCGAGGAACCATAAAGTTGTCGCTGTACTCAAGGCGTTTCGTCCATGAGCAGAAGCCCGTCTTATCCCTACAGAGGATCTTCATCACTCTCCGTGTCTTTCCTAAAAAGACAAAGTAGTTCCCTGAGAGCAACTCCTTCGGTTTCTTCGCCTCTGCAAGCTGCGCAAGGCCATTGATCTGCTTATGCATATCGGTGAAGCCAACAATAAGATAAATCCTTCGATTCTTCCTGAGGTCATCCCCTATATCCCTTTTGGAAGAGAGGATACTTATCTTTTCTCTACCTGAGGAACGATACACGTTTGACAGTTACGAACCACCATGGCAGCTCATCGTCTTATCCGGTACCTCAAAGAAGAGTATGGCACAGCATCCCGGCCTGAGTACGGATAAGTCATGGCCCAGGCGACTAAGAGTCTCAGATTAGGAGTTTCATATTAAAAGTCTCAGTAGGCCGCTTGCCCGATTGCAGAAAATCA
>MWDY01000066.1 GCA_002070755.1 Spirochaetes bacterium ADurb.Bin110
GCTGCTTGACCGCTGCTTCTGAGGGTGCCACGATTATACAAATACCGTAGCAGAAATTAGTATGACACTGCCGGGAGGATAAGATGAGCTCCGACAGTCAGCACCACGGTTGACTTTTTATAGGATGAGTAAGCAATGAGTATAGAAGAGAAAAACTTTAATATAAGAATCGGTACTTTACGCGATTCGGAAAGAATAAATCAACGCAAGAAGAGCATAAAACATTTTATTAGAAATATTATGGTAATAATAGTGATTTTAATGATAGTTTTAATAATTTTAGCTATAATTATTGATCAAGCTAGCCCAAACCAAATAAAAAGAATTACTGTCTATGTAACTAGCAAGGATGGAGAACCAGCAGAATTTATATATGAACGTGGTACAGAAGGTCTTTTATTATCAGTATTAAATTTAAAAACTGGTGAAACAGAGCTTTATAGAGATACAATGTGGACACAAAATACAAAAATCCTATATTTTGATCAGAATATAGGAGCAATGTACTTTGAAGGTAAAAAATATGCTTCTTGGAAAGAAATATTGCAAGATGGCGATAAATCTAGAGCCAAGAATAATGTAAGCAAAAAAAAGATTGAACGTGAAAAGGATATTTTGTATACAAATACTCTAACAATAGATGAACTAGTTTGGCTTATGTATCATCCTGAAGATTATAATAAATTTAATTTTAATAATATGACTTATAAATAAGAGGCTCTTTCAAAAATATTGTCGCGGTCGGTATTAAACTTCCGGTTTTAGTCGGGGAGAAAGGAGCTACGCACTCATGGCCGGGTACTAGAAAGCATGACGAATGGTATTCGCGATATTCTGTTTGACAGTTGCTTCTGAGGGTGTTGTAACTATGCAAGTACCCCTGGCGGGAATTATCATGACCCTGCCGAGGGAATAAGATGAGCCCCGACAAACAAAGGAAATGTGTGGGAAAAATCAAAGGAATGAGCTTCGCGCTTTAATTCCTGACTTCAAGCTGATACTATATTTCTGATTTTTAAAAAAGGCTCAGGTAAATGAGATAAGTTTTGAAATATAATGCCAGATAGGTATTCAATTGGAGGATATTATGCGGCGAGTTCTAATTGTTTTCATATTTTGTTTAATCGCAGTAGTATCGGTTTTTTCGCAAGAGATTCTTCTAATATATGAAGGACAGAGATTTCTTCTTCATTCTGACCAAACATGGGAATTTATTGATGAAAACGATATAATAATATCTTATCCTGGTTCTGATAGCTATTATATCATTAAAAGCGACCATACTTGGAGAAAAATAGATTCAGTGGAAAATGCGCAAATCATACTTCTCATACCTTTAAGCATAGAGCAAGCAAAACAAAAGAATAGCAAGATAATTATCGCTACCGATGCTACATGGCCTCCCATGGAGTACGTCGACGAAAACAAGAACATTGTCGGGTTCGATATCGACCTCGTCAACGAGATAGCGAAGGCTGCGGGCTTTGAAGTCGAAATCAAGAACACCGCTTGGGACGGCATTTTCGCGGGTCTCGCCGCTGGCAACTATCAAGCCATCGCATCCTCGGTTACGATTACCGACGAGCGCAAGAAAACGATGGACTTCTCCGAGCCCTATGTTAACGCCGGCCAAGTGCTCGTCGTGCGCAAGGGGACTACTGGCGTCACCACACTGGCTGACATGGTTGGCAAAAAAGTCGGTGCTCAGATCGGTACCACAGGCGCCATCGAAGTCGGCAAAGTACAGGGTGTCCAGCTCAAGACCTACGATGAAGTCGGCCTAGCATTCGAAGACCTCGCCAATGGGAATATCGACGGCGTTGTTGCACCCATCGCTGCCAATTTCGCGCTCCAGAATGCTTCCTACAAGGACAAGCTCATGATCGTCGGCAAACCTTTTACCGATGAATGGCTCGCCTTTGCATTCAAGAAAGGCGATACCAAGACGCAGAAGCTCTTCAATGATGGCCTTGCCAAGGTCAAATCATCCGGGAAACTCGACGAGATTATTAAAAAATGGTTTAAATATCAAGATTCTAATGAATTAAACCTTGAAAAGATGATGCAATGGGATAAAAGCCAATCGGTAACTATCCTGAAGACCGAAAAGGGGAATTCAGTCGAAACGACACTTGGTGGGTCGCCAGAAAAAGTGGGGCAAAGCCTCTATGTGCCGGTATATTTGAACATGCCCTTGCCTTCTAGCATATCCGCCGATTTGTTCAATGCTATTCCCGACGAAATCATTCCGCCGCACACCATAATTACATCTGCTGAAGCACGCAAGCAAATCTTCTTGAATTACTATATCAAAAGCGGTAATGAATATGTACTCAAAAACCTCGTGCCTCTCGATGTACGCGAAAAACTCTGGGAGATGCTCGAGGACGCCGGGTACAATGTGGAGCTTGCAGATTACAAGGCTGGGCGCAGCCTGAGCCCTGTGGTCATCGGTTTTTCTATAACAAAAAACCGCCAGCTGCGTGCGGTAGAACTCTTGCAGTCATCGGGCGATCCTGATATCGACGCCGCGGTGATCTATGGATTTAAGCGCGCTTCGTTCTGGAACAAGAGCGGAGACACTATCCAAGGCAGATTCGTGTACAGATTCTGATATTTGTATTTTTGACAATAAATGAAAAATCGCAATAATTTGTATAATTGTGTAATATTTGACTTTATTCTATAATGTTAAAATGAATAAAAAACAAAGCAAGTTTTGCTATAATCGGTTGGAATTCGTGAGCTTGAAGGTATGGTGCTAGCGCTCGAGAGCATTGCGAAAGGGATCCGTGATATTCTGGCGCGGGCGCAAGAAGGTGAAAAGGATTGAAGGCTGCGGCGAAGGCTTCGTAAGCGTAAATTTCTCCCCGTCCGCCGGGGAGTGAAAAGTCCAGTATCCTTGCTCCTGGAAAGGAGCGAAGGATGTATTTCAGGAAGGACCGACAGATTCACCTCGTGGCAGGGATCACCGACATGCGCAAGCAGATCAATGGCCTTGCCCAGATCGCCAACGAAAAGAAAGCAGACAGAGTCTTCTCAGGGGACTATTTTGTATTCCTGGGCAAGACCAGGAACGTGATGAAGGTGCTCTACTGGGACAGAACGGGCTTCTGTCTATGGGTCAAGCGCCTTGAGGAAGCAACCTTTCCCTGGACGAGGAAACAGAAGGGAGTCATCACGCTGGAGCGCGAGAAATTCAAGCTCCTGCTCAAAGGCATCGACATTTTCAGAGAACACGCAGAGAAGCGGTATGTGTCGGTCCTGTGAAGGAAAAGTCCTGACAATAAAGGCTATTCATGCTATACTCTCTGCATGGAGACGGTGCTGTCTGAGCTTCCCGATGATGTAGAGAGCCTCAAGAAGCTGGTGGTAGAACAGGCACGCCGTGCCCATGAGCTTGAAGCGACCTCGAAGCAGCTAGAGGATGAAATTGCCGCGCTGAAGCTCAAGCTGCAGGAAGTCAAGGACCAATACCAACTGCTCCAGCAGAAGTTTTTTGGCTCTTCGAGCGAGAAGCGAAAGAAGAAAGAAGAAGACAATCCCAAGCAGCCACTCCTGTTCAACGAAGCCGAGACCTACGCCGAAGCGCCCGCAACGCCGGAAAAGAAAACACTGGTCAGATCGCATGAACGGAAGGTTCGGGGAAGAAAACCTTTGCCTGAGAATCTCGAGCGGCGCGAGTTTGTGCATGCGCTGTCCGAAGCAGAGCGGACCTGTCCTTCCTGCGGCGCGGTACGACCCGAGATCGGGCAGGAAGTGCGGGAAGAGCTTGAATTCATCCCGGCACGCTTTGTGGTCAACGCGCACATAATCAAGAAATACGGCCCCTGCCAGTGTGAAGTGTGCGCAAACCCGATTGTGCAGGCAGAAGGGCCTGCGAAGATTATCCCCGGCTCGAGCTTCTCGAATAACACGATTGCCTTTTTTCTTACGTCAAAGTTTGTAGATGCCCAGCCCTTCTACCGGATGGAGAGGATTCTCTCCCGCTGGGGGATAGAAACTTCCCGCGCGAGCCTGTGCAAGGTGGCGGTCTCCGCCGGCAGGGCGATCGGGGACCTGCTCGATGAGATGCGAAAGGACCTGAAAGCCTCGCCGGTTGCACAACTCGATGAGACGATTGTCCAGGTGCTCCATGAGAAAAACCGCAGTGCGCAGGCGAAGAGTTACATGTGGGTCGCCCGAGGGTATGCGGACAAAAAGCCGATCATATTCTTCCACTATCATCCGAGCCGGGCAAAGGAAATAGCCCATAGATTTCTTGAAGGCTACCAGGGCTTTGTCCAGACGGACGGATACTCCGGCTACGATGAAGTAGGGTTTTTCCCAGGCATTACCCATGTCGGCTGCCTTGCGCATGTACGCAGGAAGTTCTTTGAGGCGGAGAAGCAGGGGAGCAAAGAAGCGAGTGAATTTATTGAACTCATCGCCGAGCTGTACCATGCGGAGAAGAATCTCCGACAGAGATACGAGGAAGGTGCACTCACTGCGGAGGAATTCCTCTCTGCGCGCACAAAGGAACAAGGGCCCCGGCTTGCGAGGATGAAAGCCTGGCTTATATCGAAGCAGGGGCAGAGTCCTCCGAGTCTCTCCTTTGGCAAAGCGGTGAACTACGCGCTCGGGCAATGGGACAGGATCGAGAAGTATCTTGGGCATGAGCTGCTTACTCCCGACACCAACGCAGTCGAGAACGCGATCCGGCCGTTTGTCATAGGACGCAAGAATTGGCTGTTTTCGAACACACCCTTGGGCGCGCATGCGTCTGCAGGGATCTACAGTCTCATCGAGACAGCCAAGGCCAACGGCCATGAGCCATACAGGTATCTGTGTTACCTGTTCAATGAACTTCCCAAAGCGAAGCGCCTGGAAGAGAAGCGTGCGCTTTTGCCGTACAGGCTTGCGCCTGGATCATACTGATTTTTGCCCAACGGGGTGAAATTTGCGCTTACACATATGGAATAAAGTACAAAGATCCATACTCGTTGTCTGATGTTTGTATACTGTTCCAAAATCATGGAGAGAATGAGATAATGCTCACTATTACAAGAGGTGTGAATGTAGTTGAAGTCCAAGAGATTCTTGGGAGGAAAAGCGAATAGAATCTGTCTCTAGAATGGATATGAAAAGGACCTAACAAAGCGTTCAGGCAGATTCGGCGGTTTTTCATGGTTTGTGCGTTGTCGTATAGCTCCTTCTCGCACAAACCGCGCCAATTCTGCTTCACAGCTAAACGTAATGATTAGCCGGGCGCTCAGCGCGAAAGAGGAAAAAAATGAACCAATTTTTAGAGTATGCAAGAAAAGTCCTTGAAAGTGCAGAAAAACCATTACTTTACCAGGAAATCTGGGAAAAGGGAAAAGGACTTGGTTACGATAAGGATATTGCTACAAAGGGGAAGACACCATGGCAGACATTGGGTGCTCAGCTCTTTGTCGATGTAAGGGATAACCCCAATTCGCTTTTTGTCAAAGTCGCAAAAAGACCTGCAAGATTTTTCTTAAAATCCAAGGCTAATACTTTAACTGGTGAAGTACTAGAAAATTTGGATTCTGAGGTAGCAATCCCAAAGATAAAAGAAAAAGAAGGATTTACTGAAAGAGATTTGCATCCATTACTTGCTTATTTTGCCTACACAAACTTACAGTTCAGTAGAGGCAAAGCAATATTAACAAAAACAATATACCATGAAGTATCAAGAAAGAACGGACTAAGCGAATGGATTCATCCAGACATGGTTGGAGTGTATATTCCTATTGATGACTGGAATAGTGAAATAATAGAATTGAATAATATCAGCAATTCAAATGCGATTACCTTATATTCTTTTGAATTAAAAAAGAGTATTGATAGAAGCAATTATCGAGAATATTTTTTCCAGGCTGTATCGAATTCATCATGGGCAAATGAAGGATACTTAGTAGCTGCAAATATTAAGGATGATGATGAGCTGTTGAACGAACTGGAAAGATTATCAACCTCTTTTGGCATAGGCATAATAGAATTAGATCTCGAAGATATTGATTCATCAAGAGTTATATTTCAGGCGCATAGAAAAAAAGAGCTAGACTGGGAAACAATGAACAAATTAAGCGATATCAACAAAGATTTTAGGAAGTTTATACAAGATGTGAAAATTGATTTTGATTCTAAAAGGATTCACAAATCAGAATATGATGAGATTATCAGTAATCCAGAAGAATATATTAAAAAAATAATGAAGAAAGTCAGCTAACAATTGCTTTGAGATAACTCGGTTGCTGTCATTCAGTTTAAGGATACGTTAATATTTATAAGGAAAAGCAGGATTGTAACAAATGGATAGGCAGATCAAGTCCAAACAGAGAGTTGCTGATCATGGCGAGGTGCTGACAGGCGAGCGTGAAGTCAACGCAATGCTTGATCTGGTAAAGCCGGAGACCGAGCGGATCGATTCACGCTTTCTTGAACCTGCCTGTGGTACGGGCAACTTTCTTGCTGAAATCCTCAGACGAAAACTTCGTGTCGTGGAATCACGCTACGCAAAAAGCCAGATCGAGTACGAACGATACGCAATTCTTGCCGTGTCATCTCTTTACGGCATAGATATTTTGAAAGACAATGTGCATGAATGCCGGGAGCGCCTGTTTGGTATTTTCGATGCTGAATACCGCCGTCTCTTCAAGGCAGCCGTAAAAGAAAAATGCCTGGCTTCGGCCAGATGCATTCTTTCGTGCAACATCATTCACGGTGATGCGCTTTCGCTGAAAACCGTAGGCGACAATCCTCAGCCTATCACCTTTGCCGAGTGGTCGCTTGTCAATGGCAGTTTGCTCAAACGGCGGGATTTTACGTTTCGGGATCTGCTCGATCATGCCGCAGCAAAGGAAATGCCGCTCTTTTCCGATCTTGGAGAAGATGTCTTTATCCCCGAACCGCAGCGGGACTATCCGCCGGTGCATTTTCTGGAGGTAGCTGATGCCTTTTGCAACGAGCTATAACCCCGATATCCTCACGTGCCTGGCCAATCTTTCGAGCGATGAAGTTTTTACCCCGCCGGCGCTTGCCAATAAGATGCTCGACCTGCTGCCACAGACACTCTGGAGTGACCCTGGGGCGCGGTTTCTCGATCCGGCATGCAAGTCCGGGGTGTTCTTGCGCGAGATTGCAAAACGCCTCGACAAGGGGCTGGAACGCCGTATTCCCGACAGACAGCCTCGCATCAATCACATCATGAAAAACCAGATCTTCGGGATTGCGATTACTGAACTGACCGGTCTTATGTCGCGTCGCACGGTGTATTGCTCCAAAATTGCCAATGGCAAGTATTCTGTGTGCACCGCTTTCGACGATGAGCATGGCAACATCCGCTTTCGGCGTATCGAACATACCTGGCAGGATGGCCGCTGTGTTTTTTGTGGCGCCAATCAGGAAGGTTACGACCGCGGCCCGGAACTAGAGACCCATGCCTATGAATTCATCCACACAAGAAAGCCCGAGGAGATTTTCAATATGAAATTCGATGTCATTATCGGCAACCCGCCGTATCAGTTGAGCGATAGGGGAGACAGCACAGGTTCATCACCGATTTACCATAGATTTGTTGAACAGGCCAAGAAACTAAAACCACGCTACCTCACTATGATTATTCCATCGCGGTGGTTTGCCGGAGGGAAGGGGCTGGATGATTTCAGAGATGTCATGCTCCATGACGAACGTGTTTCTAAACTTGTTGACTACCCGATTGCTTCTGATGTGTTCCCCGGCGTTAGGGTCATTGGCGGCGTTTGTTTTTTCTTATGGGAACGCGACTTTAAAGGTCCTTGTCAAGTTACGACCCACATGAATGACAAGACAGATTCGATGACGCGTCCGTTGGATGAATTTGATATATTTGTCCGCTTTAATCAGGCCATCCCCATTCTCAAGAAGGTTCTGGCTAAGAATTATCCGTCAATGAGTGAGCAAGTGTCGAGGCAAAAACCATTTGGACTGCGCACATTCGTCAAGCCGAAAGAACAGGGAAGCGTGACTCTATATGCAAACAAAGCAGTAGGGAAGATCAATAAATCTGAAATCACTACTGGAATTGAGATGTTGAACAAATGGAAGGTGCTCATCTCTATGGGTTATGGTGAGGGCGGAGAAGCGCGGGAATATCCGCGCACGATCATGGGAAGACCGATCGTCGCCGCGCCGCCGAGCGCATGCACGGAAACATATCTCGTCGTTGGAGCATACGATTCCAAGAGTGAGGCCGCCAATCTTGCTTTCTATTTGAGCACCCGATTTTTGCGCTTCTTAGTTGGATTGCGGAAGAATACTCAACACATTACTAGAGATCGTTTCGCTTTTGTACCACTACTTTCCATGGTAAAAAGATGGACAGACGAGGAACTGTATGCACATTTCGGCCTGACAGCGGACGAGATCTCCTTTATCGAATCCATGATCCGTCCTATGGATCTTACCACGGAGCCAAGCGATGACTGACGAACTCCCCACCGACACCTACGGTCAGCTCAAAGACCAAATCGGCATGCTGCTTCGCAAGGGAAGGGAGCAGGTCGGCCGGGCAGTCAACACCATTCTGGTGCAAACCTACTGGCATATTGGCCGTCATATCGTGGAATTCGAACAGAAAGGCAACGTCAAGGCTGAATATGGCAGTGAACTGTTGGATAGGCTTTCCAAAGACCTCACGGCCGAGTTTGGCAAGGGCTTCAGTCGGTCCAATCTTTTCCAGATTAGGCAGTTCTACCTCAAATTCCCAAAAATCCAGACGCTGTCTGGACAATTAAGCTGGAGTCACTACACCGAGATCATGAAGGCAGACAGCGACCTGGAAATCAGCTTCTATGTCAAACAATGTGAAAAGGAAAACTGGAGCGTACGTGAGCTTAAACGCCAGATGAAAAGTATGCTTTTTCATCGCCTCGCGCTCAGTAAGGACAAGGCGGGGGTGCTGGAAATCGCACAAAAAGGAACTGAAATCCAACAGCCGGAAGATCTGATTAAGGATCCGTACGTGTTTGAATTTTTAGGTTTGCCGTCGCAGGAGCGGGTTTTAGAAGGGGAGCTGGAGCAAAGACTGATTCAGAATTTGGAGCTATTTCTGCTGGAGTTGGGTAAGGGATTTGCCTTTGTGGGCAGACAATACAAAATTACGCTCGCTAACCGGCATTTTTATGTGGATCTGGTGTTTTACCACCGTATCCTGAAATGCTTTGTGCTGATTGACCTTAAGCGGGGCGAAATTGAGCACAATGACATCGGGCAGATGAATATGTACCTCAATTACTTTGCTAAAGAAGAAAATACAGAAGGGGATAATCCGCCCATCGGTATTGTGCTGGGAGCATATAAAGATCGAGTCATGGTGGAATACGCTACTGCCAACATTACCAACAACCTTTTTGTAAGCAAATACCAACTCTATCTTCCGGATAGACAGCAATTGCAGAGTGAACTGGAGAGGTTATTAAGCGATGAGTAAGGAATTCTTCCCTCAGCGCCTTGAAGTAAAGCCCACCATCTACGCCTACGAGCTCGTGAACGTTCCCACCCATAGAGGGCTGCTCAAGGTGGGCTACACCACCCGCGATGCCCGTGACCGTATTCGTGAGCAAGTCGGCACCTCTGCGGTGCAATATCGAATCGTCCTCGAAGAACCCGCCATGCGCCACGATGGCACGGTTTTCACCGACCACGAGGTACACCGCATGCTGCGCATCGATGGCATCCGGAATGAACAGGGGGAATGGTTTAGCTGTACGGTCAAAGACGTAGAGGCAGCAATTCGAGCAGTCAAAAACGGTCAGCTTAAAATCGAAAACCGCTCGTTTGATTTCAAGATGCGCCCTGAACAGCAGGCGGCAGTAGAAAAGACTGCAGAGTATTTTGTAAGCTGGCGGAAGGACAGAAACAATCACAACAAACCTGCGCATTTCCTCTGGAACTGTAAGATGCGCTTTGGCAAAACCTTTGCTGCGTACCAGCTGGCCAAAAAGATGGGATGGCAGAAAGTGCTCATCATGACGTTCAAGCCGGCGGTACAGAGCGCCTGGGAAGAAGATTTGCTTTCCCATGTGGATTTTGAAGGCTGGCAATTCATCAAGCCAGGCGGGTTGACCTACGAAGAAGCTGACAAGACCAAGCCCATCGTCTGTTTTGGTTCGTTCCAGGACTACCTGGGCCGCAACCCTTCTACAGGCGGCATCAAGACCAAAAACGAGTGGGTCCATGCCACCAACTGGGACTGTGTGATTTTCGATGAATACCACTATGGTGCCTGGCGGGAAAGTGCAAAAGATCTGTTCGAAGCTGAGGAGAAAGAAGCCGAATATTGGGAAGGCAAAGAGATGGAGGACTTTGATGAGGACATCCTGCCCATCACCACTGACCACTACCTCTACCTTTCCGGCACGCCATTTCGTGCCATTGCTTCGGGCGAGTTCATCGAGGAGCAGATCTACAACTGGACCTACTCCGATGAGCAGCGTGCGAAAGAAAGCTGGAAGGAACCGAATAGTCCCTATGCTGCCCTGCCACGCATGGTGCTCATGACCTACCAGCTGCCGGACTCAATCCGCGAGATCGCTCTGAAAGGCGAGTTCAACGAGTTTGACCTGAACGAGTTTTTCCGCGCCGAGGGGATCGGTAAGGAAGCGCGATTCAAGTACGAAAATGAAGTTCAGAAGTGGCTCGACCTTATTCGTGGATCATTTTTGGAAACCACGGTGGACAATTTAAAAATGGGGGCCAGAAAGCCGCCATTCCCGTTCTCTGATGCACGGCTTCTCAATGTGCTGACGCACACCTTATGGTTCCTTCCAAGCGTGGCTTCCTGCTACGCCATGCGCAACCTGATGGCGCAACGGCAGAACAAGTTCTATCACGACTATACCGTCGTTGTGGCCGCAGGCAATGCTGCCGGAATCGGAGTAGCGGCATTGGAACCAGTGCTTAAGGCGATGGATGATCCCCTCAAGACGAAGACCATTACGCTCTCGTGCGGGAAACTGACTACCGGCGTGACAGTTCGGCCATGGACCGGCATTTTCATGCTACGCAACTCCTCCAGCCCGGAGACCTATTTCCAGGCTGCGTTCCGCGTACAGTCGCCATGGACGCTCAAGAATCCAGACGGGCGATCTCCGAATGAGGAGCTGATTCTCAAGGAGGAATGCTACGTCTTCGACTTTGCGCCCGACCGTGCCCTCAGGCAGATCGCTGATTATGCCTGCCGCCTGGATGTAAACGAAGCCAACCCCGAGAAGAAGGTAGAGGAGTTCATAAGCTTCCTGCCGGTGCTGGCCTATGACGGCAGTTCGATGAAGAGAATCGATGCAGCAGGCATTCTCGACATGGCGATGAGCGGCACTACCGCGACTTTGCTAGCCCGCAGGTGGGAAAGTGCGCTCCTTGTGAATGTGGACAACGACACGCTGCGTCGGCTTATGAGCAATGACGAAGCCATGCGGGCGCTCATGAGCATTGAAGGGTTCCGCAGCCTTAACCAGGACATTGAGACGATCATCAACAAATCCGAAGCGGTAAAAAAGCTCAAACGCGAGGCTAACGATCGCCAGCTTTCCAAGAGCGAGAAGGAACAGCTCACGGAAGAAGAAAAAGAATACAAGAGCAAGCGCAAGCAGATTCAGGAAAAGCTTATTAAGTTTGCAACAAGAATCCCTGCGTTCATGTACCTGACCGACTACCGTGAACGCACCCTTAAAGACATCATCACCCAGCTGGAGCCGGGACTCTTCAAAAAAGTGACCGGATTGACCGTGAAGGATTTTGAGCTCTTGGTAAGCCTCGGAGTATTCAACAGCGCCTTGATGAACGATGCGGTCTATAAGTTCAAGCGTTATGAGGATGCCAGTCTGCGATATATCGGTATCGACAAGCACGAAGGCGAAGACATCGGGCTGTATGACACGGTCTTAAGCAAGAAGGATTATGAATCAACGTTCATAAATATTGCTGCTGAACCTTGATGGGACTAATAGTAATATAAGCTTTTTTCAGATACAGCACGATGGAAGCCTAACGCACGTATGTCTGGTTTGCAGGCGAAAAGCAGGCGCGAGGCAAGTTTTATCACATCTAAAAAAGGCGGTAAAAGGGCTTTTCTGGCCCGGAATTTGTACCAGAATACAGCGAGGTTGTGTAATGTAAGCTAAAACTCCCCAGAAAGATCAAATGGAATGGCCAGAAAAATCGTCAGAATTCCCCATAAAAATCGTCTCGAACTTTGGCAGAGCAAATAAAAGCCCCACCTCAGCACGACAAGGCGCGAGAAAATGCTGCCAGGACCCTTCTATGTGCGACCTGGGAGCCTTTGTTTTATCATTCAGGCATGGACAAAGAAACAAAATCGATATTGCTTTCGTCTGACGAAGTGCGCAAGCTTGAAGCAATGGTGCTTGCGTTAGAGAGTATGGCAGAATGCATTCATGATATTCTAGCACGAGGGCAAGCGAGCGAGAAGGATTGAAGGCGGGAGCGGAAGGCTTGCGCTTTTTTTCATGCAGAGCGCAATGGCAGTTAGCAAAAGAATAGCCGTCAAAATAGTAATTTTGTGAACATTTGTAGAACTGCAGTGTGTTAAAACATGAATATGCTTTATTATAGGCACATTTATTAAAACAGCAATGGGAGTTCAAGTCCCACTGCCGGCATTAAAAGCGCTTTTTGGGCGCTTTAATTATCTTTATGAGCCCAGCGAATTTTCAATTATAGCCTTCATAATCAGAAAAATTCCTATTTTACCAATTTTGTGGCGATTT
>MWDY01000067.1 GCA_002070755.1 Spirochaetes bacterium ADurb.Bin110
CACCTTGTCAAAGCGCTCGCATTGCCCAACAAAGTGATTCCTCTAGCTATAATTGCGCTGGGATTTCCTGATGAGTCGCCTCCTCTTAAAGAGCGCTACGATCCGCAAAAGGTGCATTGGGAAAAGTGGTGAAGGAAAACGGAACAATGACAAATACATTATTTGGATACATTACCAAAGAATCTATGGGAATAGATCAAATAATTCAATGCTTGGACGATGATAGGCTAAGAGACCTGTAAAAGCAATACACTTAGCTATATATGGGCCATAATCACATAACTCCAATTCTGGATCATAATAGGCATTATTTTCGCAAATTGCATTAGCTCGTTTCCCATTTTTTCTGCTGCAGTAGAGCCAGAAGCTAACAAAGGATACACAACATAATCATATTGTGAAACCACACCAAATGGCTCCGCAAAACAGGACAGATTTGATGTTGCTTCGTGCCCAGTGAGTACTAGAACTTTCTTTCCAATACAATCACTTAGAATACTAGCTTTGACACGAGCTTCTTCCGATTTTTCTACATAGAGTTTTCCGCTTGATAGGAAAGATGTTCCCTGAATGATCCAATCAAATTCTCTTTCTAAATAAAACTCTAGCCTGTCACTAAGAATAAGGTTGGTTACATGATCATATATGCCTTGTGGAACATGAATAGAAATACCTTGGTATGCTGTTGATGTATTGCCAAAGCACTCGATGACTCCCAGGTTATGAGTATATATCTCCCAGTTCACAGCGGGTCGGTCAGGATTATTTGCGATTATCTCTGCAACTCTAGTGACCGTGCTTCCTCCATCTAAGAGAATTTTTATAGTCTTGTAAGAGACTGATTTCTCTAGCATATTAAAAATAAGATCGAATACTCCATTTGCCGTTTTTATCTTTTGTGTTACATAGAGATGGCGTTTCTGCTCGTAGGTTGAGAGATCTTGACAAAGTCCTAAGGTTGAACCCTGTTCCGTGACAATTTTCCTAAAGAGTCTTGTTCCAATCTCTTCTTCATATTTTCGTATCTGGTTTATTATCCATGGTTCACTTGTATAGTTGATACCTACTTTATCTCTTATATAATCTTTGACGGTCTCCATGGGAATCATAATATCTGTTATTGAATCCACCTGAGCGCTATCGTATTGCTCCGAGAAAAGAGTAAGGAGAAGCATTATCATATCCTTCTTTTTTAATCGGCGCTTTAAGGCTTTCTCTCTTTTTAGGTTGTCAGACATTAGACTATCAGGCATATAATAAAGCTCCTCTAAAAACGCAATATGAGCTGTTTTGCAGATTAATACTAATATGCTGATAAAGGATAATATGCTAAGTCAGGATAAAAAGCAAATAATTAATTTTATTTGTGCGCTTCATTATTATAAAATATAATCAATTCTAAGGAGGATAGGTATATGATAAAGAAAACAGTAGTGCTTCTTTTGTCGCTATGCGTAGTTCTTAGCGCTGTCTCCGCCCAGAAACAAATCAAGCTTGTAATTGCAGGCAGAGACGGTGATTATGGTAATGCAATGCAAGTGGCTGTTGATGCCTATATGGAAAAAAATCCCAATGTAAAGTTCGACTTGCTTAAACTTTCTGGCAATGATTTGTATCAAAAGACGGTTATCGATTTAAAAAGCAATATAGGAACCTATGATCTCATTCTTATCGATGACCCGAAAGTCCTGCAATATCAACAATCAGGCTGGCTCGCGGATCTTGATGCATTATTAAGACAATCTGGGAAGAAATTGGATAATGATTTCATCCCCAATATCATCGATCTTTGTCGGTATCCCAATAATGCTAATGGCAAACTATACAGCCTCCCATTTGTCGGAAATGTATCGCTTTTTGCATACCGAACTGATCTTTTTGCAAAATATGGGCTTTCTGAGCCAAAAACATGGAGTGATGTTCTTGCTGCAGCCAAAAAGATTTCGGAAAAGGAGCCTGGAGTCAATGGTGTATCCTTCAGAGGAGTAAAAGGCAATCCTATACTTACAGCCTTCCTCCCAATTTTTTGGTCCTTCGGAGCAGATTTTATGGATGCCTCCGGGAAACCCATTGTCAATTCTCCTGAAGGAATAAAAGCACTTAATTTCTTTCTAGAGCTTGCAAAATATGGCCCAAAAAGCACACCGATGAATGATACTGCACAAGTTCGAGATGGATTACTTGCTGGAACGGTTGCTATTGCTCCAGAAGTATGGCCCGCCTGGTTAGGTAAAATAGATGATCCTAATGAATCAAAGGTGACGGGTAAAGTAAAAATAACAAAGCATCCAGGAGAAGTAAAAAAATCTTCACCGATGATAGGAATCTGGCACGTTGCAATCCCTGCTGCTTCAAAGAATAAAGAAGCTGCCTTTGACTTTCTCACTTTCCTGACTAGCAAGGAAACACAGAAGCTCATGGTGATGAAGGCAGGTCTACCCCCTTCTCGAATTTCTGTGTTTACAGACAGTGAAGTTCTTCTCAAATATCCGTGGTATCCTGCTATACAAGATGCTCTGGAAAATGGTGTAGCAAGACCTCGAACCCTCTATTGGGCAGAAATCGAGAATACTATGGGCGAGCTCATTCAAGAAGCTCTGATTGGCCAAAAAACAGCAGAACAGGCGTTGAATGAAGCAAATGCCAAACTAATCGAGATTTTAAAGCACTAAAATAAAGAGAAAACAGACCCGTGTTTTATTTTACTAAAATATGATTTTACAAAGTACGGGTCTGTTTTTATTTATCAGTAAATATTGATTTCTCATTATCGAGTAAATATACACTGAGGATGATACTACAACGGAGTCTTATAATCATGAAGTCAGCAACAAAGAAAAGAGGTAACGCAATTTTCTACTGGTTGATTCTTTCGCCAGCTCTTATTGTAATGATATGGCTTACTGTATATCCAATGATCACCGTTTTTCTCACATCATTCCAGAATTACAATTATATATCCGGTAAACGCGCATGGATCGGTATTGAGAATTACAAGAATATCTTGACAGATAAATTATTCTTAAAGTCATTCTGGAATACGATCCTATATTGCTTTTCTGCCACATTCATAGAAGTATGCCTTGGAACATTTTTGGCCCTCGTATTTTATGGCAGTTTTCGGGGAAAGAGCATTGTCACAATACTTCTTATACTTCCAATGATGTTGTCTACTATGGTTGTTTCAGCAGTTTGGAAGACTCTTTTCCATTATGATATTGGCTTTCTAAATCATCTGCTTTCTTCTCTTGGCTTACAACGAATCGGATGGCTAATCGATCCAAAAATAGCTCTATGGTCTATTATCATCGTCGATATATGGCAGTGGACTCCTTTCTCATTTATTGTGATGCAAGCAGGGCTTCTATCTATTCCACAGGAAATCTTCGAAGCTTCCGTTGTGGATGGAGCGTCATATCGGCAGAGACTCTGGCGAATAACCCTTCCCATTATGCGAGATCAGATTCTTCTACTTTGTCTTCTTAGAACAATAGATACATTCAAGGTTTTCTCGAAAGTTTTTGCATTGACAGGAGGAGGTCCGGGAAATGCAACTGAGACAACATCATTATTTGTGTACCGCGAAGCATTTCAATATTTCAATCTAGGGCGTTCTTCCGCAGCTTCGATGATAACACTTTTGGCAGTGATAATCATGTCAATCTTTTATCTTAGAAAAATGCTCAATCCAAAAGAGGCATAATAATGGCATCATATGTCACCACAAAGCATTCGCCGCTATTCCCCGTTCTAACAGCTATTATTCTTTTGATAACCTTATTTCCAATTTATTGGATTTTGATAACATCTTGTAAGACCCCTGTCGAAAATATATTGCCCAAACCCACTTTATATCCCCATACCTTTACTCTTGAAAATTACCAAAAAGTTCTTGTTGGAGGATCATTGCGAAGCCTTTTAAACTCAGTGTTTGTAACTGCGGCTTCTACAATCCTCTCTCTGGCGCTAGGATTCCTTTCTGCGTATGCTTTGGTTCGCTATAATTTCCCCATCAAGATTAACATAGTTTTCTTAGTATGGGTCATAATTGTGAAAATGCTGCCACCTGTTGTTTTGGCAGTTCCGCTATATGACATGTTTGCAAAATTTCGGCTTATCAATAACTTATGGGGTCTAATCCTTGTCTTTCAAGTCTATACCCTGCCCTATTGTATTTGGATGTTATATGGCTTTCTAAAATCATTGCCGCTTGAATATGAGGAAGCAGCGGAAATAGATGGAGCCTCTAGAATTCAAATTGTCAGGCTTATAGTATTCCCATTAGTACAAACCGGTGTTGTAGCTACCGCTATTTTTACTATTATCGTTGCATGGGATGAGTTTCTCTTTTCAATGCTCTTTATTCGAAATCCTCAATTTCAGACCCTCCCTTTAGCAATTGCAAGCTATATTGGAGAATTCGAAACGCTTTGGGGACAGCTTATGGCGATAAGTGTCATAGCAATAATCCCCATCATTGTTTTTGTTCGATTTGTCTACAATCAAATGACTAGCGCATATTCGCTTGGCCTTAAATAGATTAAGAAATGAAAGGTCACTAAAAATGGAGTTTTTACACATACTAAAAGAGAAAAGCAATAAGCTTCTTGTCACTGTTCATGCAGGATGCTGCAATACACAGCCAAACAGCCGCGAATCAATTGTTGCAGCATATAATTCACCAGCAGATATAGTAGAAGTAGATGTGCGAGCAAGCTTGGATAAACAAATCTTTCTAATGCATGATGAAAATCTCGATTTTCCAAGCTCGGAAAAGATTGCCATGGATAATCTGTCATGGAAAGAAATACAATATATTGTCAATTCTCGCCAACAAGATAATCTACTTAGCTTTGATAATTTTTGTGACCTTATTGAAGAACTCGATGGATTTATTCTACAGAATCAATCTCTAAAAAAACCTTTCTTTAACCTAGATATAAAAAGCATTTCAGTATTGCAAGCGATAGCTATAAAAGTTCGATCCAGGAAAATTGATAATAGAATAATCTTTTCTGGTCTTGATGAAGAAGGAATAGCATTAGCACACAATTATATTCCAGACATGGTCTATCTTTTTAATGCTGATACCTTCTTGTCAGAAGAATCGGCTTTGCAAAACATAGAGGATCGAATCGAAAATGTTTGCTCCATTGCTCTTCGGTATGGATGTAAAGGAGTCAATCTCCAATGGACAAAAGCCTCAAAAGAATTGGTAACTCACATTCATGAGAGAGGCCTTTTTGTTACGCTCTGGACAGTAGATGAGGAAAGTGACATGAAACAAGTCCTGCAATATAACCCCGATTCGATAACAACGAATTATCCAGACAAGCTCTTTTATTTAATGAAAAAACTTATGCAATCCGCAGAACTTTCTTGAATTGGGATTCTATAAATGGAGCTATTTTAGTTTTCTATCTTAAATGCTCATTTAGCAAATCTTTCGTAAGCCGACGTAGCTCGTCGCAGTTTGACCTTATTGAGCAATTCATGTTTATAGAACTTTAATATGGGATAGTCATTGTATCAGGGACTAATTCCCTATTTTATTAGCCACCAACATAATGGCATTGATAAGAAATCCGGAAGATGTCGCTGATTAATTTTGGAAAAATTATACTAATCCGAGGCTCTTTCAAAAACTCTCTAAGTGAAGTATTTTCTAATGCAAAGCGGGGACTAACCTAGTATAATGGAATCAATTAGGAAACCAAAGATAGAAGGAAGGAGTCCCCGCAATGAAAAGTATACAAGAAGTCCTAGGCTCTTTACAATTGCTGCTTCCCTTAGATTTCGATCTTCAAGAGGTGTTTGAGAGCTATCTTATTACAGAACACAAAGGTTTTTTTCTCTCTTGCGGGTGATTGAACCATTTGTGGAAAGCTTCCCTTGAAGATAATCAGCACATTGGAAGGCCTTCCTATAGTGTTCTTCCATTTCTCCGTGCAGCTTTAGCGAAGCGGTATTTCAAGATAGGTGCCACAAGCGATCTAAGGCTACGACTCTTAAGTGATACGAACCTCAAGCAGATCTGTGGCTTTGAGAATATCCCTAGTGCAGCAAGTTTCTCTAGGTATATGAGCTATTTAGCAGA
>MWDY01000068.1 GCA_002070755.1 Spirochaetes bacterium ADurb.Bin110
CTGATGCTTACTATGGTACTTGCGATCATATAGATGACAAAGGGCTTATTCTTGAAAACATGTTTGATCTGTGGCCAGAATGGCATTCTCGCAGGCACAAGCTCTGGGTTAGGTTTTTCTTTCACGCCTAAGGCGGTTATTAAAACCGTGATTGTAGCGATAACTCCAAAAAAAGCTCCAGTGCCGCTATATGCGGCTGTTCTTGTCCATCCCATATCCATGAGCATTCCAGCTATCAGCGTTGTAGCTGCGCCTCCAATGATGTAACCAACAACAGTAAAGATCATTCGTATAGAGATCAAAGAAGTGCGTTCGTCATAGTCATAAGTCAATTCAGCAGAAAGCGCATAATAGGGCACAGAAACCAGAGTCTGAGTAGTGTCGACCAACAAAAAAGAGGCTAATACTGCCAGAAATGCCTTGGTTCCTTGTAGATTTGGAGGCAGAGAAAATAGAAGCCATACTGTCAACCCGAAAGGTATCGCGCCAAATAGCATGTATGGTTTACGGCGGCCCCAACGGCTGCGAGTCCTATCAGAAAAATAGCCGAACAGAGGATCGTTTATCGCGTCCCAGGTCAATTTGCCTACTAATAGAGCTGTCCCTGCGATTGCAGGATCGATCATGGCTATATCCGTATAGTAAAACAGAAGAAAAAACTGAATAGTAGCGGTCAGCAGCGATATTCCCAAATCCGCGACTCCATAGAATATTTTTGTCTTTGCGCTGAGCTTGTCTTCCATAATTTTCCTCCCTATCTCATTTTTTCATTCATTGCAAGCAATGTCAAAAATTCGTCCGCACGCACAATATGGACATTCGGATCCGCGATTCTTTCGGCGAATTCCGCGACATCGGAGATAGTAGTGCGATATGCGAATAGGTGAACGGCAATAAAAGCAGGGCGATCGCTAGTGGCGGCGATCATTGTACGCACTTTTTCCAAAAGCCGTTCCGCGGGCAGCGTTATCTCATCCACCTTCGGAATTTGATTGGAAAAGAAGATGAAATCTCTGTGACAAACCCGCAGAGTCCTCGCAACCACTGCATAGCCAGCCAGATAGCCAAGCAAATCGCCTGAGTGCCTTTGCAGCTGTCTAAGAACTCTGCGGCTTGGGTCTGCTATATAGGAAGTCACCACCCTAATTCCAATATCTTTGCAGATTCGAACTGTTTCATCTATGTATGATGGCAGATCGGGTACTAAGGGAGGAATCACATAACCCGCCCCAGAAGGGCCTGCTATTATGCAATCCTCTTCGCTCGCCTGCCACAAATACCGCTCCAGCAACGCTGGAGCGATCTCGCTCAACAGAGGCTGAATCTCCCAGTTGAAGGCTATCCTTCCTCGCGCCGAGCTGTACCAATTACCCAGTTCGCCCGTGTGCATCATCATCAACTGATCGCCATCGGAAAGCGTAAAGGTCAAATAGATCGCTTTCTTGTCGAGTGAAGGGCTTGGCCTTGTGGTTGTTTTGTTCGCCCTAAGCGAGCCCAATCCAAATGATTCTGCTCCAGGCGAGCCCTCCTCAAATGATTCTGCTTCAAGTGAGTCCGCCCTAAAAGATTCTTCCCTAAGCGAGCCCGACTCAAATGATTCTGCTTTAGATGGTTCTTCCTTAAGTGACTGCGCTTTGATTGTCTTTTCATTCAATGGCTCTACCCTGCTGTGGAAAGAAAAATTCCCCGCAAGATGAGCAGGCACAAGCCTTAAGCCATTGGCTGAAAGCTGAGACATGAACGAGAGTTCATCATCGCGTTTTGTGTGCCAACCAAATATGGTGGGATATGTCTCTGAGCGCACTTTTCTCTGAATTGTATTGGAAATCTTTACCTCTTGAGATCTTCTTGCCATCCAATGCAATGCGAATTTTCGGATTGGAGCATCCAGTCTGAGGGCAAAGATCGGCTCGCGTAAGGCGGGTGGCCCGAATGCTAAAAGCATCAATAGCTTATTCCCCAGCCCTTCATGACGGCTCGATAGGCTATAAGTGAATATGCGCTCCTCTACTAGGTAATCCAAGAATTCTGGCCTCTGCCATTCTGGCTCGATGCAAGCGATAACTCCAGGCTTACATTGCTCGAACAGATTATCCACTGCCCAGGTGTAGATCTGAAGTCTGTCTGTCCATTTGTTCCGAAGATCTTGGAGAACAGGTAAATCTTGAAGCGCCAATTCTTCTATGAGATTCATGGTCGCTGGGATCAAGTTCTTCAGCCCAGCCAGCATCACGGCAGCATTTACCGTATCCAATAGATTCTCATCCCAGATAACAAGGCCATCATAATCATTTCGGAATTTATTCAAAGCTTCGCTCAGACTTGAAAGCTCTTCGATATCAAATCCATGCCCCTTTCGATAAAACTCGATGTTATGTTCATCCTGATTGCCCAAGAATGCCCTATACTTACCAAACCAGTTTTCGTCATTTATAAACTCTTCATTGGTTCGACGAGCACTTGGGTCATCATAGAAGCCATAATCGAGATAGAGGGTTGATCCTTTTCGGTTTACGAGACCTTGCAAGGC
>MWDY01000069.1 GCA_002070755.1 Spirochaetes bacterium ADurb.Bin110
TACATCGGCGCCCACCACTAGGAAAGCTAGTGCTAGAATAACTGCTACAAGCTTTTTCATAGAACCTCCTTATTTGATATTGAAGATGTGAAATTATTGTACACCTTAAAAGGAACGCGTCAAGTATTTCTTTTTTTCTGCAAGCCAGTTTGCTCATACAATCTTGGGTCTTTCCAGTAAATGCTAGGACATATACAATAGTTTCGATGCAGTTTTCTTGGAAGCGCTTCGCAGATGAACTCTATTATTACTCGAACCAGTTTATTCTCTTTTTTGTGCTGATAATATCGCTCACCTCGGGATCGTGGAAAAACGCACTCGTCACTTCGCTCATTGTGCTTTCCTTTATGCTAATCCAAACCTTATTGCTAACTATTCAAGGGCATATACCAATACTGAGGTTCTTTTATTCTTTTATTACGCCTGCGGGATACTCGATTCTTCGTGCAACGCTGTCGGATATAGCATTCACAGAGACGGTGAACTTGCTGTTGTGGGGAGCTTCGGTTTATATAGCGATTTTTCAGACGCTTACACTTGTCTTGCGTAAGCCAATTCTCAAACGGTTTTCAGAGGCTGCACTATCATTGGGATCTGCCATAATCTTTCTACTCTTTTATGCATATCTTGACCTTCGCATATCGGTCACAGCCTCTTTTGTAAAAGGAGAAATAGATGCTGAGGCAATGGCTCAAGCATTAGGTATAAGATCTTTTCTTGCCGTCTTCGACAAATTCTTTCGAGCCCCCCAGCACCTGTTTGCGCTATTCGGTGTAATATCCTTCGATTTCATGCTGATGGTTGCAAGATGGAGAGCAATCAACCTGGAACAGCGACTCACAAGAATCATCGAAATGCCACAGGAAGCTAAGCGAATCTTCCCATCATCTCCGGAATCCGAATCATCCGCAACTCCTCTTGAATATGAAGGCCAGCAAGTTCAGCCGGTAGTATCTACTGAAGCCCAAGATAGTCTGCCTACAAAAACTGTAGCTTCTCTATTTGTGACAGTCATCTCCTCCGATATTATTGGCTTTACAGATCTTTCTGAGCAGCTAGGACACAAGGAGGCGACTGCCTTATTAAATAGGTATTATGCAATCTGGACCCGATGTGCTGGTAGCTATGGAGGAAGAATCGTATCTATTTCGGCAGATACGGTGGTTATATTGTTTGGCCTTGTAGATGAAGAGCGCAGTGCGGACCGAGCTCTCAACGCTTCATACGCTTTTATCGAAGAACTCGAGGGACTCAGAGAAGACATGATCATAAAATCGCTCCCTGGGGAGATCAAAGTCTCTTTGGGCATTCATTCAGGTTTTGTAACCAGAGCACTTCTTGGGCCACCAGGCCAACAGAGAATTAGCTTCTTTGGCGACACAATCGGGATAGCCGCACGGTTGGACTCGCTTTGCAGGGAATTTCATCAGAGCCTTCTTGTAAGCCATGCAACCTATCGGCGTCTAACACTGGAGAGCCAAGTCACGCTTGAACGTTTTAGCGAAGCACTACTTCGAAAAAGCACACGGCCTATGCCGCTTTACACAAAAAAACCATAATCGGAGCAAAATTTTTCATGAAATCAGCAGCGAACCAAAAACGCAATGGATGGCAGAATGTTATTTCATCTATTTCGATCATTGCCTTGATTGTCTTTGTCTTCTTTAGCGGCGCTTCCTGTTCAGGAAATCTGGACGCTACAATTAAGCTGGACAGCTCCGTGCGAGCAGCAATTCGCCTCGACATACCTGAGGCCTTAAGCGTACGAGTTCGACAATTTGTAGGACTGAAACCGCAAGATCCTCTCTTTAGCACTGAGGCTGTGAGGAAACAATTCCTAGAACAAACAAATATTGCGCTTGTCGATGTTTCCTCGCCCACTCCTGACATTCTTACTTCCGTGGTATGGGTGCAAAATCTCGAAGCTCTTGTAGCAGATACATCGCTCGTGCCACCAGGAATGATTCGCTATCAAAAAATCCCTCCACAAGGGAAAACTCCTGCCATGCGCGAGCTTTCCGTCAATCTTTCGAGAGAAAATGCACCTGCTATGCTAAAGCTCTTCCCTGGAATAGACAAACGCATAATCGATAGCCTGAGCCCTCCTGCGCTGGAGGCCGATCCAGTTTCGGCAGAAGAATATAGGCTCAACCTCGAACAGGTCATAATAGGTAAGAAAAACATGCCCGCTTTCGATGCATGCGCCGTAAATATTGCTATTACAGCCCCTAAGGTAATCATGTCGGCTACAGATGGAAGCATATCCGGAACCGTTTTCCGCATGAGAATCCCTCTGTTTTCGCTTCTTACTCTAGGGAACCCTATTTCTTTTTCTTTGCGGTGGAATGAATAAGAGATTCTGGCATCTTATATACGCTCCATGCTCTTCGGCTGTGTAGAGAATGTCTGATATTGTCAAAAAGCGCTTGTGATTCAAAAAAGGGATACCATTCCCTCAAAAAGGATATAAGGGGCAGAAGCCCTGAAATTTTAATCGAAAGGCCAGCTTCGCATGTTTGGTCTTCGACATCTTCTTCTAATTCTTTTCTTGATGAAGCGCCTTGATTCGTCTGATTTGTC
>MWDY01000070.1 GCA_002070755.1 Spirochaetes bacterium ADurb.Bin110
ACCTTTGGCAGCACATCCTTGAGCGATGGATTCTCCTTTTCGATGGCATCCATGGCTGCATCAACAATAATACCTATCTTGGGTTTCTTCGCCTCCGCTTGCAGAAATGACCAGCGAGCTTCAGGAGGAACAAAAAAGACATTCTCCGCACGATACTCATCCCTATCTTCGGGGTCTGCTCCCGCATACTCCCCTTCGCCTTTTTTCAGCTTCTCGTACAGGCCTTCAAAGGCATCCGATATGTACTTAAGAAAGATGAGCCCTAAAACGACGTGCTTGTATTCGGCGGCATCTATATTTTTCCTGAGCTTGTCAGCGGCTTTCCAAAGCTGTTTTTCAAGTGGCTCTTCCTGCCAATTATCGTTTTTCTTTGCCATGGTACACTCTATAATGGAGCAACTTTTAAGAACTGGCAACCAGACATCTCGAAAATCCTGTTGTTTCTTAGTTTTGCTTATAAGCGGTATCAAGGTCACTTTAAATTTCTCGTTTTTGTCTGAAGCGAATGTGAATTAGACTAACCTTGGAGGCTGATGATAAATGTCAACAAACTTGATGAATACTTAAGCCAGGTCAAGGCGAAACTGAGTAACGGCATACATATTGAAGGATGTGATAGATAAACCAATAATCATCGACGATGATGAATCATTATTCAAATCCATTGAAGAAATCAGTTTTTATGATTATGTCCTAGTTAGAACACGAAAAGACTTTTCAATTAAAGGAATAGTAACATCAAGTGATCTAAGCCAACAGTTCAAGAACCTTTCAGAACCGTTCCTGCTTATTGGCAGATGCAAAAACCTCGTGGCAGTACCTTCGAGCAGCGGGAAGGCTTCAATGGATGTCCTTTCTGGGAACTCGGTCTCTATAAGGGAAAAGCCTACTTTTAAGGAGGTAGTACATGGTACTGCGCCGCTTGGTCTTGTGCTAGGTATGTATATCGTGTTCGATGTGATTTGGGAAGCGCTGACCAAGAATATATCGCTTAGTGCTGACATAAAGGCTCTCTTGAGTCGCTATGTGCCGATCTATATCGGGCTTCTTATCGGCTCGTGTCATCATCGCAGTTCTGCCTTTTATTTCAGGGATTGTAACCGGTGTGGGGATTGGATATGTCGGCTTATCAATGCCTATCGTACTCGCGCTCATTGCATCGTTAGAACGCTATCTCGATCTACTGGAAAAGGCGTTCATCATAAAAAAGTTTGGTGCCTTTTCGCGCAATCTCAGAAGCGAAATCAACAAATCAGCAAGAGCGCTAAATATTATTTTGGGGATGTGAGAGTGAAAAATGTGGCTAGCAATTTGGAGTGAAGATTTTCATCAAAGCGCCTACTCTTTCCTCTAACTCATATAAGCCCTTGACAGAACCACTGCTTGAATGAGATACTAATTAGATATCAAAATGATATCAGCAATTCGAAAAATGGAGGCCCTTATGAATCAGAATCCGATAAATGAAGAGAAATCGGCGCCAAGCTTCAATGGCATGACGATGCTTGTCCTCGATATCCTTCTTATGATCGTGACCATCGTTGGCTTTGTTATCGGAGCATCTTCAGGGAAAACGGATGCGGGTACTATTGTTCTCATGGTTATCTGCGGCCTGTACGCATTTCTAATAGGACCTATTCTCTTTGCTGGGCTCAAGGTCCTAAAGCCTAACGAGGCAATGGTGCTCACACTCTTTGGCAACTATTATGGAACGCTAAGAGGGCCAGGATTCTTCTTTGTCAATCCCTTCGTGGCATCGGTTTGTCCTTCTATAGTACAGTTGACATCCGGATCCATCTCCGTTCCCATAAGCGAGACAAACGCAGGTGGTTCGGCGCACAAAGCTCAAGGTGCATCCTCCAAACAAGCTTCCAAAAAAATATCGCTCAAGGCCATGACTCTCAACAATGAGAAACAGAAGGTCAACGACGCCCTGGGCAATCCTGTAATAATCAGCATCGTGGTGATATGGAGAGTCGTCAACACCGCAAAAGCCGTATTCAATGTGGACAACTATTTCGAATTTCTCTCTATTCAGTGCGACTCGGCTGCGCGCAATATCGTAAGGCTCTATCCCTACGATGCTTCCGAAGAAGAGGGCGAAAAGTCGCTTCGCGGAAGCAGTCAGGAGATAGCAGAAAGCCTCAAAGAAGAAGTCCAGAGGAAGGTTGACATGGCAGGGTTGGAAATATTGGAAGCGCGGATAACGCATCTCTCTTATGCTCCTGAAATTGCAGCTGCTATGCTACAGCGCCAGCAAGCTTCCGCTATCATTGCAGCTCGTCAGATGATCGTAGAGGGTGCTGTGGGCATGGTAGAGATGGCGCTTGCCAAATTGAACGACAGAAATATCGTAGACTTGGACGAGGAGCGAAAAGCCGCCATGGTAAGCAATTTGCTCGTCGTATTGTGCGCCAATAAGGATCCGCAGCCCATAGTCAACAGTGGTTCTATATATTGATTAGGATTAGGATGCGTGGCTTTGAGGAAAATGCATGGACGGACCGGAAAAAGATAACGAAAAGAAACAGATCCTCCTAAGACTTTCTCCGACCCTATGGAAAGAGCTAGCTGCATGGGCA
>MWDY01000071.1 GCA_002070755.1 Spirochaetes bacterium ADurb.Bin110
AGCAGGATTTGCTGGAGATTGGGCGAGAAAAGAAAGTACAAGATGGCAAAGATAGCCGGGCAATCCAGCTTGGGGGTTTGTCAATAAATGACAAAACCCTAGATCCACCTCACAACACGCGGGCAATTATCGCCGAGAGCCTTGGCATGAGCACAGGAAAGGCAAAGCTAGGCGGAGATCATAAGAGCGAAAAGTATAAATCAAGTTTGTCAAAAAATGACAAAGTTGATCCGCCGCATAACACGCGCGAGATCATCGCCGGCAACGATCAAGCATGATGCAAGAGCGGCAAGGCAAGCATCCTTGGGAAATGTTACGCTTTCAAAACGTAACAGTAACATAAAGGTAACGTTTTAATTCTATATAATATCAATAATTATCGCAAAATGTTACGTTGTTACGCTTTATCTGGGAAGCTATAAAATATAAATACTAAAAAAAGAACAGTGATCTCATCCGGTGACAAGAAGTTTTGTAGAAAAACTGTAGAAAGCTGAAAAAATGGCAGAAATTGCCCTGCCTGACTGTTGAAGTATTGTAGAAAATAAAAAGCGGTGCAAGTTAATTTCTTGCACCGCAATGAATTATTTCATCCTAGCGGGAGAGGGGATTGAACCCACGACCCAGCGGATATGAGCCGCTTGCTCTGCCAACTGAGCTATCCCGCCATGCAGGTGGTTGTATATCTCAAAAATGCCCCTTGGTCAATACCTTGTAAGATTTTGAACTCTAGGGCTATAATTTGCAAGATCTTTGAAGTTGGGGTTTGAATGGCCGATTGGCGTGACCAAAAATATATAGAGGTGTTTGATGGGACACTGAATGGCCTACAACGTCGTCGTGCTGTTGATCCCGCCTTTTCGATTGAAGATGTAGAAAACCAACTTGTACACCTATATGTCCTAGATGGAAATGATTGGTTAGGCCGTGGTGCGCTTGGTGATATAATCTCAGAGGCCACAATCGCAGCTTATGAGCTGTTCATCGAAGAATGGAAAATTGAAAAAGGGGGAAAGAATGGCTGTTGAGATTAGAAAAGTCGAAAGCCAGAGAGATTTGAAGCGATTTATAGATTTTCCTGTGCACCTTTATTGGGATAAACCAAACTATGTGCCAGCTCCCCGCTTTGATGAGATGCGGACCCTCAGTAAAGATAAGAATGCAGCTTTCGAATTCTGTGAGGCTGAATATTGGACCGCATGGAAGGACGATAAAATCGTTGGTCGTATTGCCGGCATAATCAATCACCGCTTTATAGAAAAATGGGGAAGGGAATGGGGTCGTTTTGGTTGGATCGATTTCATCGACGATACTGATGTATCTGCTTCGCTTCTTAAAACTGTTGAGAAATGGGCAGCTTCGAAGGGGATGAAGGCACTGCACGGACCTTTGGGCTTTACTGATCTAGATCGGGAAGGCATGCTTGTAGAGGGCTTTGATGAGTGCGCAACCTTAGCTACGATCTATAATTATCCATATTATCCTCAGCATTTGGAAATGCTTGGTTACCGAAAGGACGTAGACTGGCTTCAATTCCAAATCTTCGCCCCTAAGGAGATTCCAGAAAAAGTCCTACATGTGGCCGATCTGCTTGCAAAACGCTCTGGTGTTCATCTTTTTGAATGGAAAAATAAGCGCGTCATTGTCGAAAAATTTGGCAAGGAGATCTTTGCATTGATAGATGAGGCATATGGGGATCTCTATGGCACAACGCCTTTGAGTGAGCGGCAGGTAGAGGACTATATCAAGCAGTATCTTGGCTTTGTGGATCCGCGCTTTACCAAGATTCTCGTAGACAAGGAGGAGCGCCTAATAGGATTCGGCATTGCTATGCCCAGTCTTTCGGAAGCTTTCTATAAATCGAGAGGCAGGCTCTTTCCAACAGGTTGGTATCATGTCTTAAAGGCGCTGCGCAATCCAAAGGTGCTTGATCTATATCTTGTAGCGGTTCGTCCAGAATACCAGTCGCGGGGAGTGCTTGCCCTAGTTATGAACGAGCTTCATCGCAGTGCCAAGGAAGCAGGTGTTGAATATGCGGAGACCAATCTCGAGCTCGAGGATAATATCAAGGTTCAGAGTATATGGAAAGATTATCCTAAGCGCCAGCATAAGCGCAGTCGGGCTTATTTGAAGGAGATTTGATCAGCGCGCTATCGGAGCGCCTATTTCTGGTTCACGGAGATATATGGGTCCTGCGGTATCGCTAGCACCGCCTTTTTCTATATATGTCTTAATACCAAGGAGAGAGAGAGATTCTATTTCCTTTTCCGGATCTGGCTTATGTAATATCCATCCTTCTCTTTCTAAGCAGATAGTCTCGGCCAGTTCAGCATCGGGACCTACAAAATGAACATTATCTTCGCCATTAATCTTTTGGATGAGCTGCATGAGCTCGATATCCATCAAATTACCTATTCTTTGGCCGCGGAAGTAGTTAGCACAATAGACTCTATGCTTTCGTGCATCGATAACTGGCACAACCATGCCTTCGAGTTCTTTCCAAGCCCATCCATATATATCTAGAGTAGGGACGAGCACTATAGGAATTCCGAGCCCTAGAGATAGTCCTTTTGCCGTTGCGATTCCTAT
>MWDY01000072.1 GCA_002070755.1 Spirochaetes bacterium ADurb.Bin110
ACCAGCAGCAGAATACAAGGGAGTCGCCGAATTCTTCAATTTCATCTCCAAGCCTGAAATCCAAGCTCTCTGGCACAAAGAAACAGGCTACCTGCCTGTAACCCAAGCCGCTTATGAGCTTACAAAATCTCAAGGTTACTATGCTGCCAATCCTGGACTTGAAGTAGCAATTAAACAGTTGACCAACAAAACGCCTACTCCGAACTCAATGGGTATTCGCTTTGGTAATATGCCCATAATTCGCGAAATCGAAGACCAGGTATGGGAAGAAATCCTTTCTGGAAAGATCTCGGTAAAAGATGGCCTCGACAAGATGGTACGCGAAGGAAACAAACAATTGCGCGAGTTTGAGAGGCTCAATAAGTAGATGACCAGTTCCGCTCTGTGAATTTTCAAACTCTCGGAGCGGGCAAGAAAAAGCTATTATTGTTGCAAAAAGGCCGCCGGTCGGCGGCCTTTTCTAAGCGCATGAATTCAAAATGAACCCTCGCTATACAACATTTTTGCGGTTTAGTATAATAATCAAAATCTTCTTCAGGAATTGCTATGTCCAAACAGTATGAGTTCAAAGCTTCTATATTGCCTTATCTTCTCGTGCTGCCACAAATGGTAATCGTTTTTCTCTTTTTCTTCTGGCCTTCTGCTCAGGCCATTTTGCAATCCTTCTATCTACAAGATCCCTTCGGCGGCAAAATGATTTTTGTTGGCTTCGAAAATTATTCGAAACTACTAGTTGATCCCGATTATTGGCAATCTTTCTGGGTATCGACGGCATTTGCGCTATTCATAACCTTAAGCTCGATGGTTATTTCTCTTTTTCTCGCAATCCAGGCAAATAAGAAAATAAGATTCGCTTCTTTCTATAAGACAATGCTTATCTGGCCTTATGCCGTATCGACACTCGTCGCTGGAGTAATATGGCTTTTCATGTTCAACCCCAATGTAGGAGTTATTGCATATGTGCTGAAGCACACTTTTAATGTCAACTGGCAATATCTATTGAACTTCAACCAAGCTTTCCTTTTGCTCACTATGGCTGCTACCTGGAAGCAGTTGGCCTACAATTTTGTATTCTTTCTTGCGGGACTACAAAGCGTCCCTGCAACTCTAGTCGAAGCTGCAGAGATAGACGGTGCTGGGCCTACCAAGAGATTCTGGAAAATCATATTCCCCCTTCTTTCGCCGACTACTTTCTATCTATTGGTCATGGACCTTGTATATGGATTCTTCGAGACCTTCCCTATCGTGCATTCCATAACATCGGGAGCTCCGGGGAAATCTACTGCCATACTCGTATACAAGGTTTGGCGAGATGGGGTTATCAATCTTGACCTAGGGAGCTCTTCTGCACAATCGGTTATCCTAATGATAATGGTCATTATTCTGACGGTATTCCAGTTCCGCTTCATAGAGCGGCGAGTCACATACTGAAGCGGAGGAAACATCCATGAAAGAACAACAACGAATTAATAAAGCCGCTCACCGGGCAAAGATCATTCGCAGTTTTTACCCGCATATAATCCTATGGATTGGCATAGCTATTATCATATTCCCGATATATTTCATTTTTTCGGCTTCATCTCATACCAACGCCGATATACAAGCAGCGCCCATGCCTCTAGGCATAGGATCTCATCTAATCGAGAATTACCGCCAGGCACTGCTGCATGGAACACAGAACATGGGTACGCCAGTTTCTACTATGCTTAAGAATTCGCTCATCATGGCGCTTGGCATATCTATAGGCAAGATAATAATTTCTCTTATGGCGGCCTTTGCAATTGTGTTTTTCGATTTCCCATTGAGAGGCTTTTGCTTCTGGAGCATCTTTATCACTCTAATGTTGCCAGTCGAAGTACGTATTATGCCTACCTACAAGGTAGTTGCAGATCTAGGATTGCTGAATAGTTATGCAGGTTTAATTCTGCCCATGATCGTTTCAGCGACAGCCGTATTCTTATTTAGGCAATTCTTCATGTCAGTACCAAGAGAAATAGCCGAAGCATCGCAGATAGATGGCGCAACCCCAATGCAATTCTTTAGACATATTCTTGCCCCGATGACACGTACACCAATCGCTTCAATGTTTGTCATCCAGTTTATTTATGGATGGAATCAATACTTGTGGCCACTGCTCATAACCACTAAGCCAGAATTCTATACACTGCTAATAGGTATCAACCGGATGATGTCTGGCGCAGATGTCCAGATAGAGTGGCAGATAGTAATGGCGACAACAATGCTTGCCATGCTTCCACCAGTCATAGTTGTAGTGCTTATGCAGAAACAGTTCATATCCGGTATGACCGAAACAGAGAAGTAATCTTAGAGGATTGAACTAACAGATCGCGGTTAAGAATACAAAATAAAGGCTTAAAAATGAAAAGGGGTTGCCCAAGATTTACCTGAGCCGCCCCTTCGATTTTCATTCATCAGATTTTTTGTGTTAAAATCAAAGCATCCCAAAATAACAACGTGCATTTTCCCAACAGATGCCGCGCACAAGCTGTTCTGTATAAAGCGGATTATCTGGCAGTTCTCCAGCCTCCACCCATTCTCCCACTATATTGCATAAAAGACGGCGAAAGTATTCGTGCCTCGGGAAAGACATAAAAGATCGAGAATCTGTAAGCATTCC
>MWDY01000073.1 GCA_002070755.1 Spirochaetes bacterium ADurb.Bin110
AGAGATTGGATGGATCTTGAATCGCCAATGTCTGAAAGTGCATTAGCAAGGTAGAGCTTCATAGCGAATTTTTTTTCTTGGAGAAGTGCTCTTTCTATTGCCTTTCGTGCGCTTTCGGAGCCGATTATAGAGAGCCCTTTAGCGGCGTTCATCCGAATAAAGCGGTTATGGCTAAAAAGGCGACGCAGCAGCGTGTGTTCAAACCGTTGGATAGGAGCTGTTGTAAACACATGTTGTTTTTGGATAGGCGAAATGACAACACTTTGACTCACGAGTAGGATGTTTTCGAGCAAAGAACGGATTTTTCTTTTACTTAATTTGAAGGAGGGAGTTATAACTTGAGAAATCTGCTTAAGCGTGTTCCTACGCTCCTCGGCCTTGATCATGATGTGAGATTTATTGAGCAGAGTGGTTATCATTGCATAGAGAGAAGCCCAAAGAAAAAAAATGACCGCAATCAATAAGTAATCTGAAGCTATAGTCATTCATCTTTTCCTGTCTGACTTAGAACTTTAACAATTCCAAGCAATTCCTCCAACATGATCGGTTTCTGAAGATAGTACAGAATGCCAAGATCATACGCTCTGCGCACCGATAGCTCCGTCTTCAAATGAGACATAACTATGACTGGTATATCTTTCGTAGCAGTCTTTGTGAGCATCGACTCTTTAAGTCGATAGGCATCGATTTTTGGCACCATAAGCTCGGAAATGACTATTTCTACTGCTTCTTTTCCGAGCAGAGATAGCGCCTCTTGGCCATCAGAGGCGGTCAATATGGCATATCCTTGATTGACAAAGTAGGTCTTAAGAACCTCGACATTTGCTTCATCGTCGTCTACGATCATAATGTTTGCTAAGGATTGTGCCTCTTCTTCCTCGGTAGTGCCAAAATAAACAGTATTACCGCCTTTTTTGCGTGCAAGGCGAAGACGACGAATACCGATATCCGTCATTGCCAATGCTATTTTCTCTAATTCTGGCTGACTCTCGCTAGCCTCAGCGAGAGTCGATAAACCAATCGATACCGTGATAGGCTCAATAAATACTTTCGATGTTTCTATTTCATAGCGCATTCTGTCGAAGAGATTTACTGCTTCATTAAAGGAAATTGCTGGAATCCAAATCGCCATTGTTGCACCATGCAGCCTGAAGACCATAGCAGTCTTGGGAAGGTTCTGGAGAAGGATGCGCGCAACACCCCGCAGCAAGGCTTCGACTTCCTTAGACCCATATTTATACTCAATCTGAGCGATATTTTCATCTAAGCTAATTATCGCCAGCACATGATCCTCAGGCCCTGTCTCCGAAATGCGTATTGCGGCTTCTTCTTCGATGAATGAGTTGTAGAATGCTTCCGAGTACAAACCCGTGACTTCATCTCGGATAGCACGGTCTCTTGAAACCTCGATGCTATTATTGAGCTCTTCATTGAGCTTGCGCAATTTATGGAGTTCTTGCTGAAGCAGAGCAAGCTCCTCAGCGCTTGCGCCCTCTTTAACGGCTCGGGCATAAAGCTCATCGGCTAAGCCGATCTGGAAAAGTTCTCCACATTCTATAGAAGAGAGATGATTGAAAATATTCTTTATATCGCTATGGATGATAGCACCGTAAGATGGCAAGATGCGTTCTATATCGCGTAGACTGAGCGCTTCTAGTACAGGAGCAAGTAGCTCACGCGAGGGCATATTCACTCGGTGGAAACGTGTGAGCTGATCGAGGAATCCATCGTATTCGTACAAAGAAAGGTTTGTAGAATACGAAGAGCAGAGCCCTCCTGTTAGCAATGTCTTTGTTTTTTCATCGTAAGTGACAAAGGCGCTTGGCTGAGGGAGATAAGGAGTTGGCAAGAATTGCAGAACGCGACCAGATGCGAGCTTAAAAAGCCAACCATGCTCATCAAGGATATAAGGCTGCATAGTAAGCCCATAAAAGCAGAGCTGGTTCCATGTCTGTAAATCCGTAACAATAGTTGCGACCGAGCCATCCTTCTCGAAATGAGATAGCGACGATGCTATTCCTGGTTCTTCGCCGTGGATTACAATTGTGCGAAGTATTTCCTGTTCGGCACATTTTAGGATATTGGACTTCAATTGATCATGATAAGCTTCTGGCCCTGGTCCAAATAGAATTGCCTCCGATTCATCGAGCAAAAGATAGCTATTGGACTGAAGCGCTCCTACGAGACTTGGAGCTCCTATTCGAAAAAAACCTCCACCAAGGTCTACAATAGTATCGATAATTTTAATAACCTACCTTCATATTAATTTTCAGATAAAGAGAGTAGAGCTGTCAAGGTCGGAAGTAATAGACAGAATGTTTAGATGGGATAGGTTAATATATCGACAGGATGGGCAGGATAAGAGTTGATGAACATAATTTTAATAGAGGAAAAGAGAGTAGCCTTATGATAGATTGTGTCCAAAAATATCCTTCTTATCAAAGCTAATCTTGAAAATCGTGTCGAAAAATGAAAATCAGCATCTGTCATATCTGTTTATGCCATCTTGTGCTTTACAGCAAAGGAATGTCGCGAGATAATGCTAAACGTTCAATGGTATGCAACATCTCCTATGATTTCCCCTGCAATAGTCCACTTGGCATTATTAAATTCCATTGTCCCCATAAAATCCCTTGGGATAAATTCACA
>MWDY01000074.1 GCA_002070755.1 Spirochaetes bacterium ADurb.Bin110
CACTTGTCATTGTGACTGAATGGAACCAGTTTAGAAATCTCGATCTTGAAAGGGTAAAGAATGAACTAAGGCGCCCAGTATTTATTGATCTCCGTAATATCTATCGAAGAGCAGATGTCGAGCAAAAGGGTTTTCATTATGTTGGAGTAGGGCAATAAGCGTGAAAATTCTTGTGACTGGTACTGCAGGATTCATTGGTTTTCATCTTGCAAAACGGCTTGCTGAACGCGGTGATGAAGTCTTTGGTCTTGATTCAATCAATGATTACTATGATGTTCGGCTCAAATATGCGCGCCTCAAGGAAGCAGGCATTGCAGAAGAGGATATAGGTTACGGCAAATATGTCGCCTCTTCAAAATATAATAACTATCGATTTGTCCAATTAAAACTAGAAGATAGACAAAATTTATTTAATCTATTGAGAGCGCAGCAATTTGATGCAGTCTGTAATCTTGCAGCGCAAGCAGGTGTTCGTTATTCCCTCGAAAATCCCTATGCGTACATTGATAGCAATATTGTGGGCTTTTTGAATATCCTAGAAGGGTGTAGGCAATATCATGTTGATAATCTCTGCTTTGCATCGAGTTCTTCGGTGTATGGGTTAAATACAAAAGTTCCTTTTTCTACTAAAGATAATGTCGATCACCCTGTGAGCCTTTATGCAGCAACAAAGAAGGCGGATGAGCTCATGGCGCATACTTACAGTCATTTATATGGTATACGAGCAACAGGCCTCCGCTTTTTTACAGTCTATGGCCCATGGGGCAGACCTGATATGGCTTATTATAAGTTTGTTAAAGCTGCGTTCGAAGACAAACCAATCGAAGTTTACAATAATGGCGAAATGCAGCGGGACTTTACCTATATTGATGATATCGTAGAGGGCGTTGTGCGAGTTATTGATAAGCCTGCAGAGCCTTCGAGTGATTTTGCAACAAATCCGAGCCCAGATCGATCAAGCGCTCCATATCGGATTTATAATATAGGAAATAATCATCCTGTTCAGCTTTTCGATTTCATTGCTATTATCGAAACTATTCTCAATAAAAAGATAGAAAAGCATTTTCTTCCTATGCAAAAGGGCGATGTATTGGCGACTTATGCTGATATTGAAAATATTAGGAGAGAATTTGACTTTAATCCTTCCATATCAATCACAGATGGGATGAATAAATTTATTGGGTGGTATAAAGATAATCAATTTTAGAATACCTGCTAACCTGAAGCTGAGGCTATGCAAAGTTATTGAAATGAGATTGATTCTTAAGATTAGGGAATCTTTAATAATACGTGATCAATGGCAAATCCAGTTAAACTTAAAGCCACAGTAACTCATGTTCAGCCATTTGGCAAAAGTACTTATCAAGTGCAATTTGAGCCACATGGTGTAATCCCTAAATTTAAAGCAGGCCAATTCTTGCACCTCGCGATTGATGAGTATGATCCTATGGGCGGCTTTTGGCCTGAATCGAGAGTGTTTTCGATCGCATCAGCCCTAGGAAGCCAAAAAATCGAAATTCTTTATAGTGTGAAGGGCAACTATACAGCTCGAATGCAGCAAGAGCTGTATGTCGGTCGAGAAGTCTGGCTCAAATTGCCCTATGGCTCGTTCATAATTGATAATCTCATTCATGATGACCAGGATGTTGTTCTTGTGGCAGGTGGTACAGGAATTTCTCCATTTTTGCCATATTTGCAATTGAAAGTCGCTTCCATTGATTCATCTGATTCATTTACTTTTAATAGGGTATTGCTCTATTATGGAGTTCGTGAGAATAACCTTTTGGTGGCATTGGATACTATAAAAGAATGGTCTGGCATGCCATTCTCTAGGGCTCGTATATTTATTGAAGATGAAGATCCAATTCACGAGAATACTTGCAATCTCTCTTTTGAAAAAGGCAGATTGGATATAGGGCAGATATTCGAGGATAGTCGCATACTAACTAACCCTGTCTTTTTTCTTTCTGGTCCTCCTGCTATGATTTTTTCATTCAAGGATAAATTGCTTAGCTATGGAGTCCCGCCTGATAATATTGCAATCGATGAGTGGGAGTAATAATAAATGGCAAAAACCGAGCAAGAGCTGAGAGCAGAAATTGCAGCTCTCGTTAAAGAATTTTATAATACTAAATTTGCTGAACGTTCTTTTGTGCCTGTGCAGACACCTGTTCGCTATGCTGGCCGCGTGTTCGACGAGAAAGAGATTCAGGCGTCTGTCGATGCCTCTCTCGACTTTTGGCTCACAAGTGGTCGTTACACGGAAGCTTTTGAGAGTGCTTTTAGTGAATTCACAGGTGCTGAATATTCGATTCTTGTCAATTCCGGTTCATCTGCCAACCTTATTGCCTTGACTTCTCTAATGAGCCCGCTTCTTGGTGAAAGGAAGCTCAAAAAAGGAGATGAAGTTATTGCGGTTGCAGCCGGTTTTCCTACCACAGTAAATCCCATCATTCAAAATGGTTTGATACCTGTTTTTGTTGATGTAGAAGTTGGCACCTATAACATTAATATCAAGCATCTAAAACGAGCTCTCAGTCCAAAAACAAAGGCTATTTTTCTTGCTCACACCTTAGGCAATCCTTATGATCTCGATGCCATCATGGAGATTGTCCGAAAGCATAATCTTTGGCTCATTGAGGACTGTTGT
>MWDY01000075.1 GCA_002070755.1 Spirochaetes bacterium ADurb.Bin110
ACTTTTCTTTTCAATGTCGGCGTTGATCCTTATACTGCTCTCATTTCGGACATAGCCCCAGAGAATCAGCGTTCTACGGTGAATAGCGTTGCCACTCTCCTGCAAGTTCTGGGTCAGCTTGTGCTTGCGCTTGCGAGCGGGTTATTTCTTTGGTCGAAAAATCCTTCTTACGTTTTCTGGCTTGTGGCTGCTGGTTTAGTGGTATTTACGGCAATCACGGTCTTTGGTGTTCATGAGAAGCGTGAGAATATTCAGATAAGAGAGAAGCTCAGTCTGAAGCAGCATTTACAGCTCGTTGCGAAAAACAAAGAAGCCCAGAAATTTTTTATCGTTCAATTTCTTCTTTGGTTCGGTGTCAATGCTGCGACGCCTTTTCTTACACTTTTTGTCAGTACAGAGATAGAAGGTGTCTCTCCAGCCTTGGCACAGGCTCTGGCGGCAATTCTTCTTGGTTCAACTGCAATCTTCGCCGTACCAGTAGGGATAATTGCAGATAAAACCAGCAGAAAACTCATTCTCTCGATAGGTCTTGGCCTCTTTGGCTTGGGTGCGCTTGCAGCTGGTCTCTTTGCATATACTCTGCCAGTTCTCATTCCGCTCATCATTATTATCGGAATAGGAAATACAGCCCACACCGTCCTCTCGTATCCTCTGCTCTCGGAGCTCGTTCCCAATGAAAATGTGGGTGAATTTTGGGGTGTGAACACTTTCTTTGCTTCTATTGGCGCCTTGATCTCTTCTACTTTTGCAGGAGCCCTTGCTGACTACTTTGGAACATATCGAGCCGTTTTTGTGCTAACAGGCATCTGTATGATCGCGGCTATGGTCGTTCTTCAATCTGTCCAAACTGAAAGAATTCACAATAAAAGGACAGTGTAGTGGAAATCTCATCAGGAATCCTGCATTATGAGAAGAAGCCCCCGGGGCGAAATTCTCACTCATCGCTCTATCTCTTTGAGAGCTTTGCTCTTTTCCTTAGTAAGAAAATACCTGCAGATGTGCATCCTCATAGCCATCACCTTCTTAAAATATTCATTTCTTTAAATCATAGTTTCAGCATCGAATATAAAAGAGAGTGGGAACTAGTCGAAACAGTCATCATTGGGCCTGATGTAGCCCACCGATTTGTGAGCGACGAAGGAGCTTATGCAGTGCTTTATGTTGAAGGAGAGTCGGAGGCAGGTCAGCGCCTTTATAGAGAATATCTTGGTTCGCAAAGGATTTGTACTTTACCTGCATCGGTGCTTATGCCAGTAAGGCCTAGCCTTATAGACCTTTTAGAAGGAAAAGGCTCAATATCAAATGCAGAATCGGCTTCTATTGCAATTTTGAGTTTACTTTTAGAGAACTATGCTCAGAGCACATCTGAGCCCGACCCACGAATCCGCAGGATAATCACTATTCTTAAAGAATCACCGGAAAAAAAGGCGAATATCGAGGCAGTAGCACAACAAGTAGGTCTCTCAGAGAGTAGGCTCATACACCTTTTTACCCACCAAGTTGGCGTGCCTCCAAGGCGGTATGCTCTTTGGCTTCGGCTTCTCGATGCTATCGACGAGATTGTCGATGGCGCTTCTTTCACAGATGCTGCTTATGCAGCAGGATTCTCGGATTCTGCTCACCTCAGTAGGACTTTTAGGAAGATGTTTGGGCTTAGCCTTGTCGAAGTCTTTAAGAGTACCAGTGTAGCAAGTTCGTTCAAGCGGCTTTAAGAAGGTTGTGCTAGACTTCTTACTGATCTGATAGGCTGAAAGAACGCTCAAGCGAGGCCTCGGGAGGTAAGATATGGCCGACATTCAACTCCGGTTGATCGGGCACATGACAGTTCTCATTGAAATGGATGGCCTCACTATCCTTACAGATCCCTGGTTTGGGCCGCGAGGGCTTAAGGAGCGGGCACTTGCTCCGCGCATCGTTCCACCAGCTGCAAATCTCGGGGAACTGGGCCATGTCGACCTACTCCTCATCTCCCACAACCACATTGATCATTGCGATGATATTTCCCTAGAAACAGCTAGAGATAAGTGCATCACTGTCGTCGGTCCTCGCTCCGTAGCGAAGCGGGCAAAGAAGCTAGGCGCGAAATCAGTTGTCGAACTCGAGCCGGCTGGGGTCTATAGACTAAATAAAAGATCGGGAGATGGATCGATCAATGGATCAAGCAATGAATCAATCGATGGATCAGCTGATAAATCAATCGATGGATCGAGCCAGGTATCGATCGAAGCACTGAAGGCCGATCATCCTCTTGCATCCGATGCTCTTGCCTATCTGATCAGAGGATCCAAAACTGTTTTTTTCAGCGGTGATACGCGCTATACACCAGAACTGGAAAGCACTCTAAAAAGCGCTCAACCGGACATTGCGCTAGTCCAAGCGGCTTGCGCACATTATCCATTGCTGGGCGATGATGGCATGTCCTTGCCAGAAGCAGCGGCTCTTGTGCGCGCTATTCGGCCTCGCTGGACCGTGCCGCTCCATCTCCACTGTGCAGGCAAATGGTTGGACCGCGCCCGCGGAATCCGCATTAGGCGCGATAACCAAATCGAAGTAAGCGCGGCGCTCAAAGCTTGGAGAGCAGAGCTCGAATCGGAAGGGCTTGGTATCTGTATCCTTGGGCCTGGAGAGGAATGCAAGTTATGTGAAAAATGAGGATTGCTGGCTGCCTC
>MWDY01000076.1 GCA_002070755.1 Spirochaetes bacterium ADurb.Bin110
ACAATGATCGCAGGGCTCGTTGGAAGATCCAGGAGAATTGCGAGGGCAAAGCCCAGAAGGTTTATGCATACTCCGAATACTGAAGCAAGCAGCAAGGTGGGTCTAAAGTTTTTCTTGAGCGATTGAGCGGCGAGCGCGGGGAGAAGTGTCACGGCATCCACCATGAGCGCCCCTGTGATACGAATGCCCAAGCCTATTCCGACGCATACCATAACCAAAATGGCAGTATGGACAATCCCTGAAGGTAGGCCAAAGGCAAAGGCAGTCTCCCTGTCGAAAAGCACTGCCGAAATAGGTCTTAAATAGCGCATAGTTCCAGCCAGAATTATCGCTGAAACAATTATAACGAGTCGCACTTCAATTCTATCGAGCGCAAGCACATTGCCCCAGAAGAGATTGAACGCTTCTATGGCATGAACATTGGCCTTGTAGAAAAGAATGAACACGATACCCAGGCTTGCTGTCATAAGAAGAGCCATAGCTCCACCCGAATCGCCCCCAGTTTTTCGCGAGCTCAGAGCTGACACTGCAAATCCTGCTCCGATCGAGAACAGCATCGCCAAGAAAATAGGATCGATACCGACTATTAGTCCGATCGTCGCTCCCAGCAACGAAAGGTGCATTACCCCAAACCGCACTGGAATCAAATCTAGCGAAAGAATGTATATTCCAAGTATAGGAAAGGCCATGCCACAGGCGAAAAGTGCGACAAATGCTCTACCGAAGGCAGGAATTTTTAGCAATTCCATCATATCTGGTATTCCTCTAGAGCTTTCTCTAAATCTCGTCTATGCTGGCGAGGAAGGCACTAGTCTCGAGAAGCCTTGCCGTTCCTTTCTCAAAGAACAAGACTTCGTCACAGAGTTCGATTAGGGTTCGATCGTGTGTCACAAGAATAAGGGGGGTGTCCGATTCCGAGAGCGAGCGAATAAGGCTTTGCATGGCCATTTGGCCTTCTTGGTCGAGGTAGCTGCCTGGTTCATCGAATAGGTAGACCGCTGGCTCGGCCGCTATCGCCCGCGCTATCGACACCCTCTGGAATTGCCCGCCCGAAAGATCCTGAACTGCCATATTTGCGAGCGATTCCAGACCACATCGGGCGATAGCGGCCTCTACCGCGCATCGATCCTCAGGGCCAAAGCGACCAGCCAATCCACACTTACCCAATCTGCCAAAAGAAACCGCCTCTCGCACCGAAATACGCAGCTGCCCCGAATTTCCTTCTGGCTTGTTTTGTGGGATATAAGCCAATTTTTTGCGCGTTTCTCTGAATGTAGACGACATCGTATCGGTGTCAAGAAGCCGTAGTTCTCCACCTAACGGAGACAAAAGCCCAATACAGGTCTTGAGAAAGGTTGTTTTGCCTGCCCCATTTGGACCTACAAATCCAAGGATATTCTTTCGTTTCTTATAGATAACTGTCGCATTGTCTCTGGCTGCAAAAGGAACTGGAAAATCGAAGCATATACCGCTGACAATTGGTAAGGCGTATCGATATCCTATGGAGAGATCCTTTGCCGATAATATTGGCCGATAATCTTGTGCGCTCCGTGCCGGCATCTGTACATGCATCTGCTCCTGCATCTGTGAAGTAGCCTTTTGTTGGGGGCTATCTGTCATTCTTGACGGCTCTTGACCTAATTCTTTTGGGATTGTTCGAAGCACTACCTTATCTCCAGCTTTGCCCGAGGATGGCTTTTTCATTGTAGAGAAATACATCCTCTATCGTGCGGGTGCCATCCTTTCCCGGGAAATTTATAAGGAGCACATTTGGGACACCGAGGCTTTCGGCTAAAGCTTTACCGCCTGGATTGTGATAGTTATCTAAGATCATCGCAGGCTTTTTCTTTATTAGATCGAGAACAACCGCTGGCGATGGCTCTCCAGGACCAAATGTGCCAACTACATCGAGCCCTAGCCACACCGCAAAGGTTTTGACATAAGCTTGCACGGCAACCCTTTTATCTGGCAGCGAAGCGACAATCTTGGCTCGCATGTCGTTTGTAAACGATGTGAATGATTGAGCCCATTTTGCATGCTCTTCGGTGGTACCCAAGGCCTCTGCGATTTTTTTCGACTCTGCGATAATGTTTGAGGGGACATTGTCGGTATAGACGGCTATTATTTTTATGTTCTTATTTTGGGCTGTCTCTGCAAGTTTCTTTGCGAACTTTTCATAACTAGAATAGACAATCAATGAGGCATTTTGCACCGCAATTAGGTCGGATGGTTTCATTTCATATTCGGGGGGATGCTGAAGCTCGAACGGAGCGATTGTAATGATATTCTTTGCGCCTGCGGCCACCGCATATGCCTGCACCCATGAGGTGGAGGCAATTACAAGTTGTTCCTGTGCAGCAAGTGGAAAAGCAATAAGGCATATAAGTGTGAGGCATAGAAGCCCGCGAAGGCGCACTGAGCAAACAGATGCTTGCAGCGGTAGATTGCTCTGTGCCTTATTCTGTGCCTTATGATGAGAATACCCGATAGCCATAGAGGATCCTTTGGAAATGAAGATAATTTAGGCAGGCTTTGAGCTCACCTTAGGAAGTGCTTCGAGCACTTCGATTTTCAATGATGGACCAGAAGGCGACGCTTCTGGCCGCATTCATTTAGGCGCTTTTGGCAATTCAGCCACAATGTATAAATTCGCGCAGCATTAAATTCGGCCCGCATTCATTTAAGGGCACATT
>MWDY01000077.1 GCA_002070755.1 Spirochaetes bacterium ADurb.Bin110
CCTCTAGAATTTCATCGAGCTTTGTATCGAGGTCTGCCAATTGGTGCTTCGCAGAAGGGCGTATATCTGGTTCAGACATTGGTCTAAAATTGCAATCGGGGCAATATGGAATCTTATCGAGCTGCTCTAGGCTAAGCGTAAAACAAGTCTTTAGATTTGCAAGTTTTTCGCGCCACGCGACAAACTGATTATTCTGAAGGATTTCTATATTGTTGAGCTTTTGAAGGGCATAAAATCGTCGGTCGCTCGTCAGATTCCGCTTTTTTTCGTCTTCAGCGCGATCTAAGCGATTCTTGGAGTGCAATTCGATATAAGCTTTTTTGTACTCATTTTTGAGCTCTCGCAGGCGCATGTTCAATTCTCTCGATTTCGCATTCAATTCACTGACAGGCAATGTGCGATAGAGCTGCAGAATTTCTTCTTTTTCTTTTTCATATTTTTTGCACCAAGGGTTATCTATCGGCAGGATTTCTGCAGCCTGAGAAAGATAATTGGTGAATGTATACTGATCGGTGATAAGGCTTATAAGGGTTTCCAGCTTTTTAAGCGCGGCAATCACTGACTCATGGCGCTTTACTTCTTCGGAGGTCGATCGGAAGTTCTTGAGTTTGCCTGGCGTGGTAAATCCTTGAAGGGAATCCAAGAATTCTTGCGTTGCTTTGATGCTTTTTTTCAATGGCTCAAATTCTTCTTTTTCAATGAGGTCAGCTCCCCAAAATTCTAATCCTTCATCAACTATTTTTTTGGCTTGTGCAAGCCTTGCTACAAGCTGTAGCAGCTGATCTTGCATTTGACGGACGGGCTCTTCTTTTCCTTCTATGATGAGATTGACATTCCCGGGGGCTATTTGCAAAAGCTCGAACAATGCCTGCAGGCCAAGCTTGTTCCATTCTTTGGGTGGCTCGATATGTTTGAATGCAGTAAGATCCTCGAGCGAAGTCGCAGCAAGCGACTGTAGGTTTGCTGCATCGAATTTTTGGCTACCAACAACAAGGACTATTTGACCTGAATAGACAAGGCTTGCAAGAACAACCACAACCCATTCGGGTTCTAGTCTGGATTGTGAAGGATCCATGAAGTCAACGCCATGGACGCTTTCAATAATTTCGTTTCTATTGATCACCTGGCCAGGATTCCTATTCTTAAATTTATCGAGAATATAGGCCGCATAGGGCGATTTTGATGGATCGATGCGATCAGTATCGATCAGCCTAAGCGCTTCAAGCACAGCTCGCGCTTGGCGAGTGAGCGATTGTTGTGGGTTTTGCGCAATTGCGCGGAGCGCTTCTTGTGCTGCTTGTGCACGGTTTTTCTGGGTAATCTTGATAGTAAAATGAGGATAATGCGGCGCTTGATCTTCAAAATAGGGCGATAAGCACATAGAAGCAATGGTATTCACATAATCTCTAAAGTTGATTGTCTGATCAGCTCCGAGTCCTGCAAGATCGCGAATTGATTTACCCTTTGCCCATTCTTTCATCGGCTTTGATTGACCACGATACGTAACCTCAAATGCAGCGTCTATATTCTTTGTAAGCCATTCATGCAGATTTTTGCGAAAAGTTTCTGCCTTTGCGGCATATATTTGCTTTGGCTGAGCAGAGGATATGAGAGCGAGTTCGCTTGATCCTGCAAAGAGCTTAAGGTTTTCCAGAAAAGTTTGGTCAGGCTTCTTGAGGCGGAAGAAGACTTCATCGGGCTTTTTTTCATCGTGGAAGAAAGTAGGATCGTACGGCTGCAGAAAATAGATGTAAAAATCGCGCTGTGGGACAGCAGTTGAGCGCTCATTAGGAGCACCAAAAAAGAGATAGCCAAGTCGAGTCACATTACGATCGAGCCATGGAAGTTCATGCTGCCAAATAAGATAATGAGGAACCCATGTTTCTATATCTTGACATTCCATGGCTATTCTTAAAACTTGATAATAATAACGATCTAAAATATCGCTATCGAGGGCTTCCGCCCTTTCCCTTATATTTTCATCAAAGTCTTCGGTTTTTTTGAGGTCGAGATAATACTGCCGATTTGAAGGGTTATACGAAATAAATTGCCCATTGACTGCCTTGATAATTTCTCGAAGCACGGTTTCCACATGAGTGAGAAGGTCTTTATCGGGCTCTTTTCCTCCAAGCTCTGCAATATTCTTATCATAGAGGCAAAGGCGATCGCGCAATTCTTCGGGCGTACAACCGATCTCTGCATTGATAGTTCCAGTAGTAAGTCTTTCCACAGACAGTGCATGGATAATTCTCAATGCGCTTTCCTTATACAGTTGCTTAATAGAGCCCAATAATACCCGGTCTTCAATTCTCTTACTCGTATCAATAACCTGGCGCACATCTGGATTTCCGCGGAAAGACGCATCCTCGCATATATTCTTCCAATACGAATCAAAAGCAATTATTCCAGGCTCATCTTCGGGAACGTCTTGCTCAAGAAGCTCTCTCATACTTAGAGAAAGTGTTTTGAGCACTTCGCGCTTTTCAGCAATTCTTACGCGCTCGAATGTATCGATGTAGTCCGGATGTACCGGGAAAAGGCTTACAAATTCTTCCATTCGTTCGTTCAACGAAGCAAAAAAAGGGCTAAATTTATGCAGATGTTCACGGACAAGGTTTTGCTGCTCTGCATTTTTCTTTAACAGACGCTCCGCAACGACAAATTTGACATCATTGCGCGCAATGATTACCTGCTCAAATCTATCTTTGACTCTATGAAGACTATCAGCAGCAAAACTAAAGCGTGGCGATTCAAAAATTGCTTCTTGAACCCCTGCAATAAACCGGAATCGAAGATTCTCGCAGACTTCGCCAATTTCGCGAAGAAAATTGAGGTCGAGGATAAGATCATGATCTTTACGGGTTCGCAAATAATCAAGAAGCTCATCCACAACAAGGAGATAGCCTTTATCTGGATAGGCCTTTTCAAATGCTGCCATCATATCTTCAAATGCATCCTTATTGTTGGATGCCGCCGACATTTCGGGAAATCTGAAAGAAATACCAATTTTTTCGAGGTGGTCCGAAATCGCATTGCAGACAATATCATGCAAATTCATTGTCGTTGCGCCTATTTCAAGGCGGCATACTTGAAAACGGCCTGCAATGGATCTTGCCTTTTCTCTAAGCTCATCGTGATGTAAATCCTCAAGATACGAAGCGTCCTCCGCAATAGAAGAAATAACGGATAAAAGGTGAGATTTACCCGTTCCATAATTACCAACAACTAGAATGCCTTTGTTGTCATGTGGCTCTTCATATTGTAGGTGGGGAATTGCAATATCAGAAATACGCTCTGCCATTTGTGTTGAAACCACGTAGGTATGCACAAGATTGTGGGCTACCGCAGTCTTATTCGCATCACGAAGCTGGATGATTGTTTCAATTGGATCAAATTGAATTAACTCTTTGTATTTCATGTTTGTATCCTTTCATAATTAGCGAGTGGGATTATTTCAGCGTCAATAGTCGAATAGCTCCGGTATTCTGGATGATCAGGCTCTGCGTATACTAAGCGGCCACCAATCATAGAGCCTTGCCAGGAAGCAATTACAGTTCTATTGCGGGATAGGTTTTCAAGGAGGCGAAGAGGGTCAAGCTTGAGCGCAGGATCGAAGAGTATCTCGATATTATCCAGCAATGTTGGCTCCGAACTCGATTCCACTAGATCGGCTAGTATTGGAGCGACCTGAAAAGGTCTCGAACGCGGAGAAAAAGCAAGCAACTCGCTAGAAAGTTGGAGGTTTACATTCACGATAGAGGATCCAAGATATTCTGCAAGATTTTTTATCAGTGGCGTTTTGCCAGATCCTAAGGGACCAACCAGCAATGCAAGGCGGTAGAAGCGCGCAGGAGCTCTCGCGATAAAGTTCAAAAGGTCCTCGATAATAGGTTCATTCATTCATGAATGCTCCACTCAGATTTGTTTTTAAGCCTGCTTATTCTCGATTATAGCACATGATATGGGTGAAGAGAGCTTTCCAAAGGTTATAAATTAAGGTTTTTGATGGAATCGATAGATAGATTTTTGACAGGATTTCCTGGATTTTTCTGATTTACAGGATAATTCGTCGGGATTTCCAGGATTTTGTTGGATTAACGGTTTACTACTTCAGCCAGTGATAAGCGGCAGTGAGGGACGCACTCACTGCATAGATCACGAAAGGTTGCTGCGCTCATCGATCACGAAAGAGGGCCGCGCTCGCAGATCGCGAGGAATGGCACGCCCATCGATTCGGAATCACGAATCGCGAAGCTCGGCGAGCGACCTTATGCAGCGCTATTCTTTTTGTCTTATCCTGTTTATCCTTGCTAATCCTGTCATCATGTCAAAAAATTTTCCTGCTCATCACTCACAAAACTCGCGCGATAAGTGTGTCTGTTTATCACAAAACTGGTTTGACTTTTGTGCATGCTTGCTCTATACTCGATTTATGGAACGAAAAGCTCTATCTGACCTCCAAAAATGGAAAGGAAATTCCTCTCGAAAACCGCTCATCCTCCACGGTGCCCGACAAGTCGGAAAAACATGGCTCCTCAAGGAATTTGGTGCTCGTTTTTATCAAAATGTCGCCTACATCAATTTCGAGGCGAATGAACGCATGGCAACCCTCTTCGCTTCCGATCTCGATATTCCACGCCTCCTCACCGGCCTCAGAATCGAAGCCCACACCGCTATCGAGCCCGAGACAACCCTCATCATCTTCGATGAAGTCCAAGAAAATCCAAGAGCTCTCACCTCTCTCAAATATTTTGCCGAGAACGCTCCCACCTATCACATAGTCGCTGCAGGCTCACTTCTAGGCATTGCAATGCATAAAGGCATTTCCTTTCCTGTTGGTAAGGTCGATTTTCTTGATCTCTATCCATTCTCTTTTGAGGAATTCCTCTGGGCTTCGGAAGAATCTGAGCTTGCGCGCCTAATTACGAATCGTGATTGGCAACTTCTTGAATCTTTGAGAGGGAAGCTCATCGAATATCTAAAATACTACTACTGCGTAGGTGGTATGCCCGAATGCGTTAGCACTTTTGTGGAATCTAGAGACCTAGAGAGAGCGCGCAATATCCAAATATCGCTTCTTAATGCCTATGAACAGAACTTCTCAAAATACGCTGAACCTGCGATGGTTCCTCGTATTCGCGCAGTCTGGAACTCGCTGCCTCGCCAGCTTGCGCGAGAACAGCGGAAATTTACCTATGGCCTAGTCAAGGAGGGCGCCCGTGCTCGCGAGTATGAGCTTGCGATCCAATGGCTTTGCGATGCGGGTTTAATCCATAAAGTCTATCGCGCGGCAAAGCCAGGGCTTCCACTTCGCGCTTACCAAGAAGAAAGCGCATTTAAGCTTTTTATGCTGGATACAGGCCTCTTTACGGCACATAGCCACTTGCCACTCGAAACACTTCTTCAGGGTTCTGCTCTCTTCGAAGAAGCCAAAGGCGCACTTACAGAGCAATATGTGGCGCAAGAACTTCATGTACGAAAGGACCTAGAAGTCTTCTATTGGTCGAGCGACATTTCCCGTGCAGAGATCGATTTTCTCATCCAAAAAGGCCAGGCCATTTATCCTCTCGAAGTCAAGGCTACCGAGAATCTTCAGTCAAAGAGCCTCCGCGCCTTCAGAGACAAATTTTCGCCACCTCGTTGCTATCGCGCTTCGCTTTCTCCCTATCGAAATGAAGGGTGGCTTGTGAATCTCCCCCTCTACGCTCTCTCAGCCTTTCTTGGATGAATCTTTGGACAGGACGAAAAAGATGCTTCGAAAACTTGCACGAAATTCCTTCTAAGCCTTCTAATGCGCCATGGGTTCAAGGAGCGTGAGCAACATCTCCGCCGCAAGACTGCGGATGCTGGCTTCCACCGCGAGTTTGAGGGCAAGAGGACGCAGA
>MWDY01000078.1 GCA_002070755.1 Spirochaetes bacterium ADurb.Bin110
AAATGATGAAAGATCATTATAGAATTCTTCGAATATTCTTTCGTAGGCAGCTTCAATCGCAGCTTGGATAATCTCCTCTCTATTAGAAAAGTAATTATAGAGCGTCATGGGAGATACACCAAGCCTCGCCGCAAGCCTTCGTGTAGAAAAACTCTCATATCCTTTCTCGCTTAAGAGTTCTATTGCAGCGTTAATAATATCTTTCTTGTCCGCAAAAAGACGTTCTCTGCTCATATGTTTTCTTTATTTTGAAGGAAGCCTTGTGAGAAGTCAATATACAAAAGATTATTTATTGTGTAAGAATTTATTGTTAGCAAAATAATTAGTTAGATAATTATCTATAGTATCTATTTCGGAAATTCTTCTACAAGAGATGAGTCTTCCCTTTCTCTTTTAATAGCTCGACAATTCTCTTCACCTCTTGACTTGATCCCCGTCTTGAGATCAGAAGAGCATCGGGAGTATCGACCACAATGAGATCCTCGACATCGACAAGGGCAACTAGGCGCCCAGAGCCTATAATAAGGTTTTTCTTTGAATTAATAGAAATAGTCAATGGTTCTTCTATAGCTTCTGTGCCGCTTTTCTCTCGGACATTCCAGATAGCGTCCCAGCTTCCAAGGTCACTCCAACCAAGCGAACAAGGCACAACTGCAACACTTTGGCTTTTTTCCATTACCGCGTAATCTATGGAATCCGCAGGGATTGAAAGCATCGCTTGTTCAGGGATGGCTATTGCCTCTCGGATGCCTTTTGAGAAAGATCTTCGAGCTTCCTTTCGTGCCTTTTCAGATGCTATGAGTATCCCCCCTGCGGTCTTAGCCAGCTCATCAAGATATTTGCCAGCTAGAAATGCAAACATTCCTGAGTTCCAATAATATCTTCCCGTTGCAATGTATGCTTCAGCGGTAGCTCTGTCAGGTTTCTCCTTAAAGCTCTTTACAAGCAAATAACCTTTGTCCGCAGTCTCCTCATTATTGTCTGCTTCGATGTAGCCATAACCTGTCTCAGCATACTCTGGCTTTAGCCCAAAAGTGACAAGATACCCAAGACTTGCAGCAGCAAGAGCCCTATTCACTGCGTCTTCATAGGCTTCTTCATCTAGTATGATATGATCAGAAGGGACAACAAGTACAAGCTCTTCAGGATCGAGCTCAAGACAAGCTAGCGTAATTGCAGGCGCTGTGTTGCGGCCACAAGGCTCGAGGATAAAGCGAGCGCTCTTATCAGGACATACTTTTTCGAACTGACATTTTGCTATATCGAAATGCAATATATTGGTTGCTACGATGATGTTGTCAGAAAACTTGATATTTCGCTTGATTGTTCGCTCGAAAAGCGTCGGCCCGTCTAAAAGGTCGCAATACTGTTTTGGAAGAGCTTGTCTCGAAAGCGGCCATAGCCTAGTACCACCGCCTCCTGAAAGGACGATTGTTGTCATTCTTCCCGATTCTCCTCTTTTTCGCTCTAATGTTCGAGTGAATGAACTGTAATGCAGAATTTTCTAGGATGCAATGGCAAATCTCGTTTCTCGAAAGATATTGATAAGATTATACGTTGAGCTTTTTAGGTTAGGCTTATTGTTTTATTATGTAATGAAATGCGGCGAAGAGGACTTGAACCTCCATGCCTCTCAGCACTAGCACCTCAAGCTAGCGTGTCTACCAATTCCACCATCGCCGCAATCTTATTCGTTTATTTGCTCGTTTATATATACCTGCCTGAACTCAAATGTCAAGAGGCCTTGAGAAATAGACATCAGAATCGCAAGAAAATCCAATAATGAAAGCAATCTAACAATTCTTTACACTATCGAAATCTATAAGCTCTGGTAGATTCTCTCTATTTCCACACAGCGATGGCTCTCTGGCTCGATTCTAAAAATCGCACCCATTATTGCGGAACTTCCTTCTGCCGTCTCCATCTTATATGGTATCTGGGTAATAAAACGGCGTATACAGATATCACCATTCATGCCTATTACCGAATCGATCGGGCCTGTCATTCCAAGATCGGTGAGATATCCAGTGCCTTTAGGCAGCACTCTTTCATCGGAACTGGGCACATGGGTGTGAGTTCCAGCGACTACAGAGATACGTCCATCCAAATACCAAGCTAGAGCCTCTTTTTCTTCATTGGACTCTGCATGGAAATCGACGACAATGAGAGCGTTTGGGTGATCGCGCGCGGCTGCCGCAAGCAGCTGATCAGCCTTAGTAAAGGGACAATCTATATCGTACATGCTCCGGCGGCCCTGAAGATTCACCACAAGCCATTCGAAGCGAGCAGCTGCACCACTCGCTCGGACAATGGCTTGCTGTCCGGCAGAGACTCGCCCACCTACATAAGCAAACCCACGGCCAGGTAAGCCTTTTGGATAATTTGCCGGACGCAATAGCTGAGCTTCGCTTTCGAGTAAAGCCATTGCTTCTTTTCTCTCCCAGACATGATTGCCGCTCGTTATGATATCGACACCATAGGAACGCATTGCTGCAATTTCGTCCGCGCCAATTCCATAGCCATTAAGTGCATTTTCGCCGTTAGCGACAACGAGATCAGCCTCGGTTTTTTTAACTAAAGTCGGCAAAAAAGTAAAGAGCGCCCGAAGGCCGGGCGCTCCAACGATATCGCCGATCATAAGTACATTGGCAGTCATAGAGCTCATCGCGCGTATTCCACTATTCGAGTTTCCCTTATGA
>MWDY01000079.1 GCA_002070755.1 Spirochaetes bacterium ADurb.Bin110
CCAAAAGGGAGGTCCGCCCTTTTGGCATATAGCCGCCAATTGGCGGAATTATTGAAGAATTCCAATAATCTAGGAGGTTCATCAAATGAAAAAGAAAACGTATAAAATACTGTGCAAAACATTAGGTCAAATTCTCGCCGTAGTGGTTTTCCTTGTCTATGCGATTATGCCCTCGACTAAGGCATATTCTCAAGATTCACAATTTGGGGAAGCGCCTGTCAGCGCAAGCCATATTTCGCTGAGTTTTTCTCTTCAGGAATGGGGCAACGAATTTGGCACGAGCTTTCAGATTACCAGCCCCTGGTTTTGGCATGAAAAAACTGCACTCCGGCTTGGTGGCTCTGTCTTGTGGAAGCAAGATGCCAATTGGGCGACCTTCTATGCGCTTCGATTGGGGCTTGTGGGAGGCAGCTTCATGGCGAACTCAGATATTCGACTCTATGGAGAAGGCGGATTCTTGTTTCTCTTTCCTGCCGCATCCTTCGATAGCGATCGTTTTGCTTTTGGCGGCTATGGGCATTTTGGCTTTGAGTTTTTCATGCCAAAGGCCAACGCTTCTCTATCGTCTTCTTATTTTATAGAATTGGGATCGAATGGCGTCGGAGCAAAGACCAATAGCGGCCAGTCCTATCTCAACGGCTTTTCGGTGAGCACCGGTTTAAGGGTATATCTATAAAGATTATTTAGGGCCTATTTCTATAATCTGAGCGCGATTACCTTGAATCTTGCATCAAAAGCCATTGTCTGGCGAATTCGAGTTCGACATCGGTGCTCAAGGCATACGCAATGATGTTTCGCCAAGTCCGTGGGATACGAATCTCGGGTTGCACTCCGCCTTTGCCAAAAGCATCCGAATCGATTTGAATAGTACCGCGTTCATCGAGCGAGCGTCCTATAGGAAACTCGAAAGAAATGTCTTCCGGCATCGCGATTGGCCAAGGAATAAGACCGAAAGAACCGTGCGTACCATAGAACCCCATCACTGTCGCTTTAGGAAGGCGACCTATTGCCATCGCAAGGCCTTCGCCCGAACTTATTGTCGCCGGGTTGACCAGCACAGCGATTTTACCTGAAAAATGAGGTTGGCGAGGCTCTACCCATAATGGTTTGTCGCCTAACTCGAATGTCTGAGCAAAAAGATCGGAATGCGCATAATCAAAATGCCCCGAACTTGCATTGTACCAGGTGGTTCGTTCAAAGAGCGCAGGCTCTTCGGAAAAATGACCAGATATATCTGCCGCAACCTGGTCGGAGCCGCCACGATTTCCGCGCAAATCCAATATGAGCGAATTCACTCCCGATGCACAGAATGCATTCAAAGCCTCCACGACTCTATCGGTCACCTCGGTCGGATATTTCGTAATGTCTTCAAAGTGAATCACATGGTAGATTCGCAGGTAGCCAACATGCCCATCTAGCACTCGCCACTCTACATTCTTGCGAAGCTCTTCCATGGCAGGAATTGGCGCGAGGTCTAAAAGTGCAAGATCGGCAAAATTATCGCTGCGCGCAGTCAATGTAGCTATCGCAATTTTTGATGATTCTTTTGTTGTGGTGCCTTCTTCTTGCAGTTGCTCCTGGGTTGTTGCCGCAAGAAATTCGACAACCGCTTGCGTGCCGACGGGGGCGCGAGTAAGCGCTTGCAATCGCTCGAGAGCGAAGTCATCCCTTGTTGCCGAATTCTTAAACCAACGCGTATCTGCCGCGACAAGAGCATCTTGAATCGATACTCCATTCCAGGCAACGAGATACGCTCCCGCCTTTATTCCTGCCAGATCCGCTGGGCCTTCTGGCTTGACTGCGGCAACCACTACGGAACCATCGTCTAGCTCAGCAAGCCCAAGCCCATAGCTACCACCAATAAAACTCTCCTTCAAATCGTCGATCGGACCTGTCATCTTCACATGGCCATCGGGTATGCATTTAAGGTATTCGACCATCGCAATACGGTAAGAATTCCGATCTTTTTCGGCCTCTGCAGCCATTATCTTTCGTCCAAAATAGGAAGCCATCGAGTTCCATGGAATTTGTTTCCAATCGCCAAAAGCATAAGCTCTAGATAAAAAATCATGCATAGCAAAAAAGGCCGCTCCCCAGCCTAGCTCGCTATAATCTCCCTCATCGGGAAAAGAGAGTTCGGCAACTGCGGCCTCCAGATTCGAATCCACATTTCCAGATCCTTCACTCTGGGCCAATACCGGCATTGGGCTTAACTCGATGCACAAAATAGCTATAATAGCCATGAAGATGAATCGGAGTAGATTCATTCTGTTCCTCTCTTATTGCAAAACCGCCGCTATCTTTATCGCTTTTCCGAGTTGGTCAATATTTATTCTTTCCGAAAGAGCTTATTCAGATCGATATCAGCCCAATCCGAGTATCCATAACTCCGAAAGAGCAATCGCATGTCTTCTGGAATTGCGATAACCTGAAGTACGGTACCGAAGATGGCTCCTTCCACCACAGGCCCGCCGCTCTCGATCGTTCTGTCCATTATTGCTTTGACCATATCTAAATCGACATTTTTTTGCCATTCCGGCGAAGCGAATATAGCGTCGAGGCGAACCTGTCTATCATCGTAAGCATTATCCGGCAGCTCGACGATTTTCCCCTTCCATGGCTCGTAAGTAGGGCGGGCAAAGTTGTTGAGCGCGTACAAGGCACCATTTTGCTGTTCGATAACGCGAGCAGCAAAGGTGGGCTTCTCCACAGATACAGCGCGTTCGGCGCTTGCAGCTTGGATAATGTAAGATGCATCCATTTTTGTCGTCACGATGTTTTGTATCATTTCGTCAAGCGTTTCGCTCGTACGAAGGAAATCGAAAAGAGAGGCCACCGAAAATACCGCATCCTCATTGAAATTTGGATCCGAAGCCGAACCATTGTTGAGTTCGACAAACACGCCTTTTTCATTTATTCCTGTTTCGACATAAACCTGCCCTATTGGCCTCACATTAGCAAAGGACAATCCTCCATCATTGGGATTGAAGACTACAAGCGCCATATAGCGAAGATACGGTTGCATCGCTTCTTGGGTCATGTCCCAGTTACGCGAAAAATAGAGCTTCCCGTCGGCCGTCCGAGGGCTAGAGACTGCAATCCCCGAACACGAAGCCATAGCTTGTACCGATTCTATGACCAAGTCTGGCAACATATAAAAAGAGGCGTCCAGCATCATATGCTCTTCAAAAGAAAGGCCCGAAGTCTCCGACATTCCTTCTATAAGCTGCTTCATTTCTGGCATGTAGGTTTGGAATGTAGCTTGTACACCCTCGATATGTTCTTGTCCCAGGCCACGAGCTACCAGATCGGCATTGATTTCCGCATAGAATTCTTTGAGTTCTCTTGAGAGCAGCGCTCCATATTGTCGACCCATTTCGTGCCAACTTCCCTTGAGGCTTAAAACAGAATAAGAGCCAATCGCGGTTCGATAGCTTCTTCCTTCACCGAACGATGCTGTCGGAATTAGCCCAGGGATTTCTTGAGCCCCAGGTCCCGCCGACTGAGTGAAGATATCTTGCGAATGTAAGGAGCTCAAGGTAACGAACAAAATCATGATAGCTATAATGCTCTTTTCGGGGAACCTTGATAGTACTTTGTTCCATGAAGCCACTGATTTTTTCAGCTTTATCATTGTATTTTCCTTAGAAGATCCCAGAATACTATTCAATATGCCGATCAATTGGAAGGATACATCAAAAACTATAGCATGTCTTTCGCATCAAAGAAATATTCGCTGAAAAACAGAAAGTTTTGCCTTTTATTTTTTAACTATTCTCGATCACTCTGCGAGTCGCCTCTAGGAGAATATCGTCTACATCGATAGAAGATGCGGATTGTCTGGGTTCGCAGACTGTGCTCAATACGGCCTTGTTGGCTTTAATGATCATTGGAATTGCGGAGCGCGGCGGGATTTTGGATGTATCGAGAACGAGATCGAAATTGGTCATTGAATCCCACTTTATTCCATAGTGAACTTCGAGAAAGGCCGATCTTATCCTGTCCGCTTCGAGAATCGCCACCTCGGCATCGTGCTGATCCAAGACATTGTACCGGCTCATGAAGGTGGCTACCCTATATGGAAATGGGCTTTTTATTCGCACATTCAGCACATCGCGGTAAGGAGCCAGCACTCTAAATGCACCTCTGCCTATGATCACTACATTGCCAAGCTTGGCAAGTGCTTTTATTACACGATCGAACATAATGACGATCTGATGAGTCCTATCGTCGAAGCGCGTCCAGAAGTTGGGCATGCTGTCGTAAGCTTCTTCTACATCCACAAACCCATATTGGAGCAATACTTCTTCGATC
>MWDY01000080.1 GCA_002070755.1 Spirochaetes bacterium ADurb.Bin110
GAGAAGGTTATCGATAAGTATCCGCATGAATTATCAGGAGGGATGAAGCAAAGAGCCATGATTGCCATGGCTATTTCGTGTGATCCCGATTTTCTCATAGCTGATGAGCCCACAACGGCGCTCGATGTGACTTTACAGATTCAAATCCTCGCATTGCTTAAAAAACTTAAGGATATGAAAAAATTGGGTGTATTATTCATTTCTCACGATCTTCATCTTGTAAGCGAGATTGCCGATCGGGTTTCGGTTATCTATGCTGGAAGAATAGTCGAAAGTGCAGTGAAAGAAGATCTCTTCAAGAATCCATTGCATCCCTATACGCGTTTGCTTATGCATTCCATTCCGGATGCCAAAAAGAAGGGGTCAAAACTTGCTACAATTCCGGGGCAGGTTCCCGATGCGGCAGAAATAGGCAATGGCTGTGCATTTGCAAATCGTTGTCCAATTGCGAAAGAGGGCTGCTTTGCGGATATTCCAGGGTATGTTGAATATGAGAATGAACATACAGTCGCTTGCTATTATGCAGGTAAGATATGGGAAATCTGATAGAAACCAAGGATATAACAAAGATATATCGCTCTCGTGGGCTAGGTGGATCGAAACATGGTTTTAAGGCCGTTGATTGTGTTTCCCTAACCATAAGAAAGCAGAGTATTTTTGGGCTCGTAGGAGAGTCGGGATGTGGCAAAACGACGTTTGGAAGAGCGCTTATGTATCTTGACCCTCCAACATCCGGTTCGGTGGTTTTCGATGATGTGTCGCTTGGATCTCTGAAGCCTAAGGAATTGAGAAGATTTCGAAATAGAATGCAAATTGTTTTTCAGGATCCGAACAGTTCGCTGGATCCCAAGATGAGCATCTATGATAGTCTATCAGAAGGCATGGTGAATCTAAAAATTCCTAGAGAACAACGAGACCGCAAGGTCAACAATCTCATCAACCTTGTAGGGATCAGTAAGACATATCTGCATCGGTTTCCGCACGAACTCTCTGGAGGGCAAAAGCAAAGGATCGGTATAGCTCGCGCTCTTTCTGTAGATCCCGATTTTCTTGTACTGGATGAGCCCACATCCAATTTAGACGTATCTATTCAGGCGCAGATAATAAACCTATTGCTGGATTTGAAGAATGAATTTGGATTGACTTATCTATTCATTAGCCATGATCTCAATCTTGTATCCTATATGTGCGATGAAATAGCGGTCATGTTCAAGGGCAGAATCGTAGAGAAAGCGAAAACAGAACAACTTATTTCAAAACCAAGCCACCCATACACGCAAAGGCTTCTCAGTTCGATACCGGGAGGTCCGCAGAGAATAGGTGTATCCTGTCTGAACATTGAGGATCTCGACGAGAAGACAATAAAAGAGCGCCAAGAGCACGAAAAATCTCGCTCAGCTTGTCTTTACTATTCGCAATGTCCAATGGGCGATGCTGAATGCAGCTTGTCTGCTCCTTCATTAAGGGAGCTTTCAGGAGGACACGTTGTGTCCTGTCATAAAATCAGAACTGGTAAATGACTCGCATTTCTAAGGAGAAAGAGATGAAAAGATCGGTGATTGTGGGAATGCTTTTTCTTACCGTTATATCTGGAGCAGGGGGTTCCCTTTTCGCACAGGGGAAAAGTTCTATTACATTTGGTCTATCCGGCAATCCAGATACGCTTGATCCTCAGAAAACAGCAGGAACGCTGACATTCCAAGTTGTAAAGAGCCTTTATGATACTTTGGTAGAGCCCGATACAACGGGTAAGCTTGTGCCGGCGCTTGCTGAGAGTTGGACGGTTTCCCCAGACGGATTAACATGGACATTCAAGCTAAGGCAAGGTGTCGTGTTCCATAATGGACAGCCATTAACCTCTCGGGATGTAAAGGCGACATTGGATCGCATAAGAGATCCGAGCTTTGCTTCACCGCGAAGAAACGAATTCACGGCAATAAAAGAAGTGAGGACACCAGATCCACAGACGGCTGTGATTGTTCTTGGTGCGCCTTATGCGCCGATTCTTGCCAACCTTGCTTCTGGCTGGGGAGCAATCCTGCCTGCTGATCTTATCCAATCTGGTCACAACTTTGACTCTGAACCCATCGGAACAGGGCCCTTCAAGTTCGAGAAGTGGATTCGCGATAACAAGATATCGATGGTCAGGAATGAAAAATACTGGATGAAGGGTTTACCTAAATTGGCAAGGGTTGATTTCCAGATAGTTCCAGAAAGATCCGTTCAGATACAAGGATTGATGTCTGGTGCAATCGATGCTGTTGAATATGTCGATCCGGAGGACTTGCCAATACTGCAATCAAATCCGAATGTCACGATAAGAAAGGATCAGACCTCGTTGATCTTGGTTATGGCAATGAATTGCTCTCGTGAACCACTCAACGATCTTCGCGTGCGCCAGGCCATAAATTATGCAGTCGATAAGCAGCTTGTATTGGATGTAGCATATGGCGGCGGAAAGGTCGGCTCTTCTTTCATGGATACAGGGAATGCTTACTATACAGATTTTTCTTACCTTTATCCTTATAATCCCGAGAAAGCGAAGCAATTGCTGAAAGAAGCCGGAATAGGCAATAGGCAATTCACTATAACTGTGCCCCAGAACTATCCGTTACATGTGAAAGCCGGAGAACTAATTCAACAAATGCTCGAAAAAGTTGGCATGAATGTCAAGATACAGCTCGTAGATTGGTCAACCTGGCTG
>MWDY01000081.1 GCA_002070755.1 Spirochaetes bacterium ADurb.Bin110
TTAATGGCATAGAAGCCACCGGCACAGAGGGCAGTCAGCCATGATTTCTGCACGTCTCGCATGGAGGAATCTCGGTCTTCACCGAAAGAAATCCCTAATCATAGGTCTCATAATGGGACTCGGAATTCTTATTCTATTTGTTGGGAATTCTTTGATAGATACTACAATCTCTGGCCTGCGCCGAATGTTTGTAGAAGGCTACACTGGAGACCTGATGGTAACTGGTCCAACAGAATTTGCTACCACTGTGCTAGGCGAAACCGCAGGGAGCGAAGAAGTGTTGCCTCATATTGCTCAAATAAAGAAATACGAGGATTTTTTGAAAGCACATAAAGATGTAGCCTCGATTCTTCCAATCTTGAGTGGGCAAGTATCCTTTGGAATTGGTGAGGAAGAACTTGGATCAGGCTATTGTTTTGGTGTGAATATCTCTGATTATCGGGCTTTTTTCCCTGATAATGTGAGTCTCGTGTCGGGCGAGTGGCCAGAAGAGAGCGATGAACCTTGGGTTCTTCTCTCAGAGCCTACCTATGCACTGCTTCAACAGAGCGGCAATACCGAAGTAAAGCCCGGGACAAAGATAATTATGACTGCACTGGCCAATTCGGCGGGCACTGTAATACGCGAAGTCAGCGTAAAAGGCATCATAAAATTCAATCAGAGCAATGAACAGCTTGCGGGTATCACTCTTGTCGATGCGGATACAATGCGCGACCTTTTGGGTTTTGCGAGCTTACGAGATGGAGCTCCTAAGTTGAGCGAGCACGAAGCAGCCTTCTTGACGGACTTTGATCCCGATAGTCTGTTCGATGATCTATTCGCAAGCCAGACGATTATGACAGAAGGCGAAGAGCAACTCGAGCTAGCCTTAGAGCCTTCGCAGGTAACTGCAGAGATTGTGCCGGCTTGGCAATTTCTTCTTGTGCGAGCAAAAAAAGGAGCCAATACTTCCAAGCTTTTGGACGAACTTCAAGCCTTTTCCGAACAGCTTGGAGATGGAGATCGCGTGCAGGATTGGGTTGCAGGAGCTGGAAAGGTCGCTAGAACGGCAGTAACGATTCGTCTTGTATTCGATCTATTGGTGGCGATCATTGCAGTCGTCGTAGTAATGATAATGATGAATGTTCTTGTCATATCCGTCAATGAGCGCCTCCACGAGATTGGCACGCTTAGGGCCATAGGAGCCAAGCGGCGTGTTGTTCGCAGTATGATTCTATATGAGACTACATTCATGGCGCTGATCGCCGGAGCAGCCGGTCTTATTCTAGGGTTTATCTTGCTCCTTATCATGGGGAAAGTCGGCATAAGAGCGCCTAATCTCTTTTTCGAAGCTCTTTTTGGGGGAGAGATCTTAAAGCCAGTTATATCAATGGGAGCGGCCGTTCGCGCGTTTCTTTGGATTCTGGTTATGGCCTTGGCTGCTTCCTGGTATCCGACAAGGGTGGCGGTACGAATCGAGCCAGTTGTCGCAATGAGAGGAGAATGAATATGCATCTTTCAAATCTTAAACTCCATTTGAAGCTTGCGGCTCGGAATGTTCGTAGGCAACCCAATAGAACGATTGCCCTTGGGGGAGCGGTGGCCTTTAGTGCACTGATTATGACTCTTATATCTGGGTTTGTGAGCGGAATGGATGAGGCAATTCAGGACAATGTTACTCTCTATTCAGGGGGGCACATATTGATTTCGGGCTATACCCCTAGCTGGAGCGGTAGGCTTCAGAATCGATTCATAGATGATGAGATAGCGAAAACTGTAGAATCCGCTATTTCTGATATCAGAACGGTTTCTCCGCTTGCTCAGGCAAGAGCTACAGTAGTTTTTGGAACTCGAGAAATACAACTTACTCTCCGTGGTGTTGATTGGACAAAGGATGAGCTATATCACGATTCTCTCCTTTTATCGAGTGGAGATTGGGAAGCGCTAAACGAGCAGGATAGAAGCATTCTCATGAGTTCTCAGTCCGCAGATCGATTTGGCCTAGCGATTGGAGACCAGGTGGTTGTAAGGCTCACAACGGCATCAGGTCAGCAGAATGTGACGGATTATACCGTTTCGGCGATCTACGACGATGCCGCATCCGGCGGTATGACAACTGCTTTTGTTTCTTTGGAGGATTTAATAGCCGATCTCAATATGAAACCGAATGAACAGCAACAAATAGCGATTTTTCTTAAGGACAGCACCGATGCAGAACATGCGGCAAAAGCTATTGCTACGGCGCTTGACGAAAAGGGTTATAGCATTGCCTCTGGAAGCGAGCAGGCAACTCAGCGCCGGCTGAATTCCGGAAAAGCGGTCTACTCCATCTCTACAGTACAAGAGCTCGCTGGAGAAATAGGCTCCGCTCTCGGTTCTATCCGTTGGATTGGGTACGCAGTGTTCATTCTTATGTTGCTTGTAAGCGCTACGGGCATTGCAAATTCATATCAGATGGTGCTCCTCGAGCGGACTAAGGAAATAGGTATGCTGCGATGCATTGGTTTCAAGAAGAAAGATGTGTTTGCATCTTTTATCTCCGAAGGTATTCTGCTTGCAGGAGCAGCGGCTATTGCTGGAATTCTATGCGCCCTGCCGATAGGCCTAGGTATTAGCTTTATTCCCTTCGATCCACATGGAGACTTTGGAGCGGCCCTGGTGAAAGGACACTTACGTTTTATTCCGACCCTAGGTCAGCTTCTTATTATCTTGGTGTTTATCATGATTGTGGCTATTGTCGCAGTCTTTTTGCCTGCCCGAAAGGCGGCTGAAGTAGTGCCC
>MWDY01000082.1 GCA_002070755.1 Spirochaetes bacterium ADurb.Bin110
CCAGCATTTGTCTCCGCTGCAATTTGGAGAACCTTTTTCTTGGCATTGGTGTCGCTCAAAAAAGACTCTCCCGTACTTCCGCCTATGTAAAGGCCATCCACTTTCCCCAGCGTAATGTTTCGCTCTACCATCGCCGAAAGAGATTCTTCTTTCACAATGCCATCTGATGTATACGGAACGAGTTGTGCCGCATAGATGCCTGATTCTAGTTTCATCGATTTCTCCTCATCCGCGCTCCAATCTCTCTTGTCTGATGATCGCAAGATCACCTTCTATTGCGTAGATTCTCGAATTCCTGAATTTAAGACAAAGACTTAAAGGTTTTTCAGCTAAATAAAATGTCGACATATCGCCAAATGCTATTTTATTCCATCCGCTTTTTGTAATGCGCGCAACTGGTTTTCTTCCTCCGGCACTAGCCAGTTCATCGGAATAGCTTGAATTGTTTACATCGATAATCTCGCAGTCTATCCAGCCATCATCTTCTATATCTGCAAGTATCTTGAGCTTTTCACCATAGAAATTTGCTGGCCTCAATGTGAGGGTTGCTTCTTTTGAGCTTTCTTTTGCTGCATAATACGCAAATTTATCCTTGTCTATCCATGCTCTTCCAAGGGATGTTTCTCTGAAATTGGTATGCTGGCCGTTTCCGCCCATATAGTAAATGCATATCCCGTCGTCTATCTCGATTGGAGAGCTCGCATATATGCATCCACAATCCCAATCACCATCCGGATACTTTCCCTTGCCTCTATCGATAAGAGCAGCACCAGCTTCAATCCAATCAAAGTGTAGAAGATCGGAAGAATACATAAGACTAAGATCTACGGTGTCAAAATTCTCTGCTGATCTGTCGCCATCGTGATAGATCGAAGCGAACCCAAGATACAATCCTTCATAGAAAAAAACAGGCATTGAATAAACTTGGTTTTCGAAGCCTATCCCGCGAGCGATCTCTTCGGGCTCGGTCCATGTCAAGAAATCGGCGCTCTCGGATTTGGCAGCGATCCTAATGCCATCTTTCCAAATGCGTGTTATGAGCACATAACGGTTTGTCTTTGGATCCCTAAATGCAAAATTGTGGGTATCTGCTGGCGGGTTGTATTTTGGCCATCGCTGAGGAGTACTGAAGTCGATTCCATCTCGAGAAAAAGCAACTGCCATATAATTGTTTTCTTTACAATAATGCATTTTTGTGATGAGCTTGTATCTCTTGGCAGGGTCAGGATCCGCCCCGTCGTACAAGACGCTCGTACCATGGGCATTCTTCAATATTATGTTGTTGGCCAGACTTCCTTTAAATTCAGAAAGCCCAAGCTCGGGCTTTTGCCAATGTATTCCATCTTTTGACATTGCATAGCAAGTGGAGGTTATTCTGCTCGTGGATGGCATATATTTTCTAAAAGGCCGCTCTTCAAGTCGAGTCTGGGCCGAGTCTTTGTCATAAGAAAATGTGGTGTAATAGAGCCTAAAGACATTTTGCTCTATATCCCAAAAAACATTAGGATACCCATTATCGTAGCGCACTTCCCAGGGCTTGGAAGGAATGACAAAAAACTCCTCTTTCATCATTGGGTTGTTTTTCGTATCTTTTTCTGCTTTTGCAAGTCGAAGCGCCGCATTTTCACACAGGTGCCCATCAATAATACCCCGGTCGAACAATAAATACTTCCTTGGCTTATTCATACTTTGCCTTTTCTGGATGGCTCGGATTCTCCGCTTGTTCTTCCATATAGATGACAGGCTATAAAGTGGGATGGATTATCCGAAAGAGGAGCGAATTCTGGCTCCACTCTCTTGCATATATCCATTGCGTCTCTACATCTCGGATGAAAAGCACAGCCAGAGGGTTTATCGATTGGACTTGGCACATCCCCCTGCAAGATTATTCTCTTTTTCTTTACATCTATGGAAGGAATTGGAACAGCGGAAAGAAGTGCTTGCGTATAAGGGTGCTGTGGCATCTCATAAAGCGAGATGGAATCCGCCATCTCGACAATTTTCCCAAGATACATGACCATAATCTTGTCGCTCATATACTGGACAACGCTCAAGTCGTGCGCGATGAATACATAGGTCAGTCCAAGCTGTCTCTGTAGGTCTTTCATCAGATTGAGAACTTGAGCTTGAATCGATACATCGAGCGCCGATACAGGCTCATCGCAGATAACCATTTCTGGGCCTATACACAAAGCCCTCGCTATACATATCCGCTGTCGCTGCCCACCCGAGAATTCATGAGGATAACGATACATATAGTCTGCACTTAGATTTACCATCTCGAGGCTTCTGACTATCGTATCTTTGCGCTCTTTTGGATCCTCATGACCATGAACTCGTAATGGTTCATCAAAAGAATCGAATATCTTCTTGGAAGGATTGAGGGCAGAGAAAGGATCCTGGAATATCATTTGCACTTTTCTACGGAAGGGCATGAGCTCCTTGGAGCTCAGCTTTGCAAGGTCTCGCTTACCTTCCGGGAAATGAAAAAGAAGCTCTCCCGAAGTAGGATGCTGCAGCATCATCATTGTCTTACCGAATGTGGTTTTACCGCACCCCGATTCTCCAACCACTCCAAGAGTCTCTCCTGCATGGATCGTTATGGACACATCATCGAGAGCTTTTACCCATCCTACGGTCTTGCGGAAAAAACCAGCCAAAACCGGATAATACTTCTTAAGATTTCTAATCTCGAAGATGGTTCCTTCTTGTCTGGGGTTTCTTTGACTGCAATTCTCAGGTAGTTGCTGAAATGATTGTATATTCATTGCTGCAGCTCCTT
>MWDY01000083.1 GCA_002070755.1 Spirochaetes bacterium ADurb.Bin110
ATCAACGGTAGTATCCTGGCTTTCGTCGGAACCGGGGCGCTTTACTTTGAGCGTATACGAAAGCGGGTCTTTGAATGCATCGATATTGAGGAGCGACTGGCTACCCCGCGATTCAACATCGAGCATGTAATTCAACATATATTGCTCTTTCAAGTTGCCAGGCCCTTGTGCTTCAGTAGAAAAAAGCGCATCTTCCTGCTCTGGTGTTCGTCGCAATTCCAGGTTGTTGAGCGTGTCCTCGTACGATTCGAGCCGAATCACCTTGAACATGCGCGGGCTGCGCTCGGCTTCGTCTGTGGTGGCGAGACGCTTTGGCTTGCCATCTTTCCATTCTGGCGTGAAGGTAACCTTCTTGAGTCGAGGCAGCAGCACCGTGTCGAAATAGTCCGCCATCTCGACCAGGATGAACTTGCGCTTGCCACCATCTTCACGGTTGAGATTGATGACCGCGTGGCCAGTCGTGCCAGAACCAGCAAAATAATCAAGGACAAATGATTCTTCATCATCCCCGGCTATAATATAAACGACGTCCTGAGTTGCATATACAGATTTTGGAAATGAAAATAACCCTTGATTGCCAAACATCGATTTCAGTAGTTTTGTGCCGTACGTTGAAGCATCATATTTTTGATTTACCCACAGGCTTTTAGGTCGTATACCTTGCTTGATTCTGTCAATTATCAAGACTTTATATTTTCCATTATTGTTCACTATTCTTATTTCGCCTTGGCTGAGATGTTCTAAGAATGAGCTAGGGGTTTTTCTCCAAACTCTTTTCTTGCCATCACTATCAATAGGCCAAATAACCTCCCATCCATTACCTTTTTCAAGTCCGATTCTGTTTGTCTTTGGATCATAAAAAATGGGGTAGTACGAATTTGGCCTTTCTTCAGGTGTGGAATACCCGCCAGTTCTCAAAAAATCCCTCCATTTATATGCACCCTTTTGATCTATATAGCGATATTGCCTTTTCTGTTCGTTAGATAGGTCAAAAAAGGTGATTTCAGCCGATTTTGGTTCTGGGCTGTATAGTAAGTAATATTCGTGGCAGGTCGCCAAAAAATTGTCATTCGTTCGACCAGAAGGCTTTGTTTCTACTGCAAGTACGCCAAGTCTTGCTTCTCTACTAAAGATTGTGTCTTTGACGAGACCTAGGTGTAACAGTTCAAAATCGTCAATTGCTGTTGAAACAACGGAACTAGGGAAAAGAAACTCTCTAGTTTTCTCATAACCTTGAGCCATCATTGTACACCACGATGAATGCCGATACTCATTTTTATAAAGAAAACTACTTTCATTTGTATTGTACGGTGGATCGATATACACGCACTTTATCTTCTCGCGATACCTGCGCTGCATTAGGTTCAGCGCTTGAAAGTTCTCGCTATGGACGAGGACGCCATCAGTTTTCTCATCGATGTCGTCCAACGCGTCGAGAAGGCGTGCGGTAAAGTCGGCGTCAAAATGGCGCGTATCGATCATCAAAGTTGGATAGGCCGACAAGAACTCGACCGTGCCGCGCACAGCTTGCGACGAAAATAAATCGCCACTCTTGGACGCAAAGACCTCTCCTTCCAGACCATGCAAAGCCTTCCATTCTTCCCACTGCGCCTCGTTCGCGGCAATCTCAGGATAGAACTCTTTCGGTATAATGCCGATGCGCACACACCAGCTTGTTTCGGTGACGAATTTCTTCTTGAGCCATAGCTTCTTCTGAAAGTCCTCAAGCTGCGCAAGAAAATCGATGATTTTTCCTGCGATGGTGCGAATAACCTTGATCTTGGAAAGATACTGCTCTACTTTGGGCGCACTCTCGCTCTCAATATCGTCCAGGTGCATCACTTCGTTCTTGATATAGAAATCGAGCTCGCGGCTAAGGAAAGTCTTGAGGTCTTTATGAATGAAATAGTCGAAGGTGTTGCGCGCGGTGTAGCGGTCGAGGTGGACGCGTAACCATGTATTGTCGGACTCCGTACCATCCGCGCGGCGATACTTGCGCCCGAGTAACTCTATCCATGTAATAATTGCTGGATCATCCAATGCCAGAATCGCTGCTTCGGTGGCGGCGTTCAAGTCCTTTTGTTTTGCTTCCGCTGGTTCATAGGTAAAATGGATGACAAGCTCGCCTGACTCGAGCGATAGAGGATTGCCTATAGCCAGCTTGAACTTTCGCTCTTTGCCCTGCGCCTCCTTCACATTATCGTGCTCGCCCTCCGCGGCATCAACAAGCTTAAAATGCACGCGCATCGGATTGGCCGTATTCTCTGGGCGCAATCTGAACGCATAGTCCCGCAAATACTCACTTGTTTTGATGTAATATTGATCGTAATTGGCCCAGTAGAGCTTAACCTCTTCGCCTTCGTACGGGATGGCATACACGCCAGGTTTGTAGACCCGCTTGGAAAGAAAATCACCTTCCGAATAGTAGCGCCTGAAAAAGCTATACAGATGGTCGTACACCTCGCTCTCGAGCGCACCCGTGTCTACCGCAACAGTGTCGAGCTTCTCTTTGAGTTCTTTGACCTTGGGCGCTTCCTCCGGATTGGAAAAACCGAGTTCTTTTGCCTGCTCGATGGCGCGCCTACACTGGGCCTCAAGCTCGCTTTTATCAGCAGTCTTATACTGCGCAAAGGCTGCCTCAACCTGCGGCAAAAGGTCCTCGTCCAGGAACTTTGTCACTTCTGCGCTCTTGGCGTGCATAATGCGATAAATACCAAAGTCGAGGTCAGGCTGATCGAGCTGGAAAAGTTCCTGCAGAAGACCTTTCAGTTTTTCATATTTCTGATTCATGTTCATATCCTCTCATGAAATGGGTCATTTCACAACCCAACGGATGGT
>MWDY01000084.1 GCA_002070755.1 Spirochaetes bacterium ADurb.Bin110
GGAACACGATACTTCTCAGATAGCTCAAAAGCGCGGAATGTTAAGTCATAACACTCCTTTACATTGCCAGGAGCTAATGCAATTATCGGATGATCTCCGTGTGTGCCCCATCTGGCCTGCATTACATCACCCTGAGCTGGGCTTGTTGGCATACCGGTGGAAGGACCAACACGCTGTACATCGATGATAACTACAGGAATCTCGCAAAGGCCTGCATAGCCTATTGCTTCCTGCATCAATGAAAAGCCAGGACCTGAAGTAGCGGTCATGGCTTTAGCGCCAGTCAATGAAGCACCAATGCACGCTGAGATTGAGCCAATCTCATCTTCCATTTGAATGAATTTGCCTCCCACTTTTGGAAGCTCTTCCGAGCACATCTCGGCTATCTCTGTGGAAGGAGTGATAGGATAACCAGCATAGAATCGTAGCCCCGCAGCTATAGCAGCCATGGTGCATGCCTCGTTTCCTTGCATAAGCTTTATAGTTTCAGCCATGGGATGCCTCCGATTTTAAGCCCAGACCAACCTGATTGATGCCTGCTTCGAATTTAGCTTTTTCTTCGACAGGGTGAACTTCAATCGCAAAATCGGGACAGCGGAGTTCACACATTCTGCATCCGATGCAATCATCTGGTCTAGCTGGAAAAACCTTTTCGTTTCTTAGCTCCAATACCTTCTTTGGGCAGAGAGCCACACAGATGTTGCAACCTTTGCAGTATTTTACTCTGACGATGTGAAAAAATTTCTTTTGAGGATCAGCCATTTCTTTGCTCTTGAACAATAATCGCCGTACTCAATCTAACAGACCGAGCATTGCTCCTTTAGATGTTCCTTCAAAAAGAAAAAATTTAAAGGATAAATATAAGCAGGAACGCATTACGGCGTTATTTTATTTTACAGTTTATTGCCGATTTTGTCAAAATCTATCAATTCTTGCATAAACCATATATGCTGCCGATACTTGTCGCTTCCAGCGATTTGAGATACAAATAGACTTCAGGAGTTTTTAAGATGAAATACTTAAAGATTCGCGATTTAACACTTCGCGATGGGCAACAGTCACAATTTGCAACACGCATGAATAATAAGCAGGTCAAGGCCGTGCTGGATGATTATCGCCAGAGTCATTTTTATGCTATGGAGGTATGGGGTGGCGCTGTTCCTGATTCAGTAATGAGATTTCTTGGTGAAGATCCATGGGATAGACTCGCTACAATCAAGGAAGGAATTGGCAATGCCTCAAAACTGACAGCCCTTTCCCGTGGGCGCAACCTATTTGGATATAACCCCTATCCCGATTCTGTAATCGAAGGATTTTGCAGGAATGCTATTGCAGCTGGCGTAGATATCATGAGAATATTCGATGCCCTCAACGACATCGACAATATGAAGTCTTCGATCCGCGCTGTAAAGGAGGCAGGTGGCCTAGCAGATTGCGCTGTCTGCTATACTGTCGATCCGCGTTTTACATTGAGCGACAGAATAAAAGGGGTTTTTTCTGGCAAGAAAATACCGCCAAAGATTTTCACAGTAGATTATTATGTCAAGAAATCAAAAGAGCTTGCTTCTCTCGGCGCCGATATGATCACAATAAAAGATATGGCAGGACTGATAACCCCTACCATGGCTGCTGATCTCATAAAAGCGCTAAAAAATGAACTTGAGATTCCTATTGATCTTCATACTCATTGCACGCCAGGCTTCGGAGTTGCAAGTCTGCTTGCAGCTATGGTCAATGGAGTCGACATTGTAGATACGGCAATTCTGTCTTTCTCTGGAGGACCCGCTGCTCCGGCTTATGAAATAATACGTATTTTTGCAGACAGGTTGGGCCTCTCCGTAGATGTCGACAATGCCGCTGTCGCAAGAATAGACAAGAGCCTAAGAAAAATCCGAGCCGAACTCGCGGCTTTCGATCAGTACAAGAGACTTCCGCCCGAACTCGATCTCTCTAAGGATAGTCTCTCGCCAGAGCTCTCTAAGCTTTTCGATGACGCTATAGAAGCATCCGTAGGAGGCAAGTACCAAAAATCTCTTGCAATTTGCCAGCAAATAGAAAAGGCGTTTTCCTACCCCGAGCCCGATGAGATCGTGCGGCACGCACAGATTCCTGGAGGCATGTATACCAACATGCTTACTCAGCTCAAGGAAGCCAAGCTGGAACATCTCCTCAATGAAGTTCTTCATCTTGTGCCAACTGTGCGGCTCGATGCTGGACTCCCTCCGCTTGTAACTCCTACCAGTCAGATTGTAGGTGTCCAGGCGGTGAACTGCGTTATAAGCATGCACGAGGGAAAGGACATGTACGAAAACGTCTCGAAAAACTTCGAAGACCTTATCCTCGGTTTATATGGAAAGACGCCATGGCCAGTCGATCCTGAATTCCGCTATAAAATATGTGGCACAAGAGAAGAAGTTCCTTATGACACAAGCAACTACAAGCCTCAAGATAACCCACCGGTTCCAGAAGCAGGTGGAACTCTGCTTGCATTGAATGAAAAAGAACAACTACTTCTAGAGCTTTTCCCCTCGGTGGCAACCAAATTCTTGAGAAACAAAAGGATTGCGGAATGGCAGGCAGCACATCCAGAAGGCACC
>MWDY01000085.1 GCA_002070755.1 Spirochaetes bacterium ADurb.Bin110
TTTCGTCCAAGGAAGGATAAGCGCGCCCGGGTCATGGATCATATAGATCCGTTTTAGTGATTGCGAAATCCTTTCCGGACATCATCATGTCGCGTAGACGGCGAAGATATGACTGCTGCGAAACAGCATGAAAGCTTGTATCTATTTGGTATTCATAGAAAGTTTGTTTGTAAAGGAGCCTAATAGAAGAAAGAATCATTGTATTTTTCTCTTGACAGGTGCAGCGCTCTCAGATCATCAGTAAAACTGACGAGGGTGGGTCACTAACCGTGACGGATTACACCGGTATGCCTTCTTTTATAGAAACTTCCTAGTGATTCGGCTGTATCTTCTATGAGCAAGAGGCCATATTCATTGCAAATTGATGAGATTTCATCAAGGCGCACAGGATGACCAAAGGTATGCATAGGAATCACTGCGGCAATTCGCTGACCCGTTTTTTTATTGATCGTAGTACCATTTTTATAGGTTGCATTTTCTTTCAAGAAAGCCTTAAGTGCCTCTGGGCTCATACCAAGAGTTTCGGCCTCAACATCGATGAAAACTGGTTCTGCGAGCGCATGCTTGATACCCGCAGCCGTAGCCACAAATGTCAACGCCTGTGTGATCACTTCGTCACCAGGATTTATGCCTGCAGCAAGGAGCGCCATATGCAAAGCAGCTGTCCCATTCGCAATGGCAACTGCATAATGAGCACCAGTAAGTTTTTTGATATGTTCTTCAAAATCTGTTACAAATTGGCCTACATACGAAATATACGTCGTATCAATACATTGTGTTAGATATTCTTTTTCCTTGCCAAGAAATCGAGGCGCATGAAATGGCACGGGATTTTCATTCGGATAGAGTGTGCGAGTAAACAACCACCACCAAAGGTGGTGGCTTTAAGAATCTGGGCTCTCAAAGAGCCCATAATCCTTCGAGTTATTCTCCTCTTGTTTCTCCCTTTCTTCCTGGTATTTTACATAACGACGAATCTTTTCTTCGTCCATCCCGATGGTCGTCACACAATATCCCCTACTCCAGAAATGATTCCCCCAATATGGCTTCTCCTTGAGTTTCGTATGCCCCTTGAAAAGCGCTATCGCTGTCTTCCCCTTTATAATCCCCATCGCTTCTGATATCGATATCCTCGGCGGTATCGTCGCTACCATATGCACATGATCCTTCCTGATGTTGAGTTCCAGTATCTCTATCCCTTTCCATTCGCATACTGCCTTGATCTTATGCTCTACCATTTTCGCTATATCGCCTTCGAGAATTCGATATCGGTATTTCGGCGTCCATACGATATGATAGCTGCATTGATAGACAACATGCGCAAGCTTCTTCCACTTCGGCATACCTCATTGTAGCTCCTGGCTATCTTACGGCATAGCCAGTCAGGACATCACCACCGCCAAAGGCGGTGGTTTTCCAAGGTCCTAATAAACTGAACAATTTCTTCAAAGCGAATGCTATCCATGTTCATTGCCTTCCTAATTTGCTTTTCAATAAATCTAAATATTGTAAATGTCTGCCTTATATCTCACAAGATTTTGTGGCTGTGAAAACCACGCAATGGTCTCTGCGATGCCGTTCTCGAACGAGTATTGTGGATACCAACCCGTCAATCTTTTGATTTTTTCATTCGAACCAAGAAGCCTCTCTACTTCGCTCTTTTCAGGGCGAATGCGCATGTCGTCTGGTATTATCTTAGCATTAGGATTTATCTGCTTCACAAGCTCTGCAGCAAGATCACCGATGGATATTTCACGCTGGCTCGCTATATTGATCTCTTCACCAATTGTTTCATCATGTTTCGCAATTGCGACAAAACCAGCACATATATCTTTCACATAGTTAAAATCCCGCGTCGGATGAAGGCTCCCAAGCCGTATTGTTGTCGAACCACTCAGTAGCTGAGTAATGATTGTTGGAATTACTGCACGCGCAGACTGTCGTGGACCATACGTATTAAAAGGTCTTACAATCGTCACAGGAAGCCCGAAACTTCTATAAAAGCTCTCAGCCAAACGGTCTGCACCAATCTTTGTTGCAGAATATGGCGATTGTGCTTGGAAAGGATGCTTTTCATCTATTGGAACATATTGTGCAGTTCCATACACCTCTGATGTGGAAGTAACCAACACCCGCTGAGCACCGAAATTGCGCGCTGCTTGAAGCACATTCAAGGTGCCCTTTATATTTGTATCAACATAGCTATCAGGAGAATGGTAGCTAAATGGAATTGCGATAAGCGCTGCAAGATGAAAGACAACATCAATCCCTTTCATTGCCTCCTCAACACCATGCGGATCGCGGATATCGCCAGCAAAAATCTCAATCTCCTTGAGTAACTCTTTTGGAAAAGTATCGAGCCATCCCCAGCTATTGAAGGAATTATAATAGACGAATGCCCTGACTTTAGCTCCTTCTTGAAGCAGGGATTCCACAAGATGGCTGCCGATAAAGCCGTCAGCGCCAGTAACAAGGATAGTTGCTGTAGATAAATTCATTTATTATTCGACCAAATTACTGAGAATAGGCTATGCATTGATTAATCAAAAATTTTACTCAATTTTCTTAATACTGACACAAAGCGATCTCGCATTTGGAAAGCAGATCGTTTCAAAAAGCAAACCTCCTCCCTCAAGCATTAATGCTCGTTTCAAGAAGTTTGCTGTCCACCCTTTCTCTCTCTCGCGGCCGCAACACGCTGAGAGCGAGTGGTAAGGGGTTTGTGTAGGCAAAGCGGCGTTGAGTGATAATAAAAAATGCTGGCGCCGCGCCACTTGCCGAATGTTCATTCCGTGAACATTTCGCAGCATAGTATAGCTTCAAAAGGAAATCAAGAATGATGATCAGG
>MWDY01000086.1 GCA_002070755.1 Spirochaetes bacterium ADurb.Bin110
AGTTCGAGGGCATGCTTGCTCGTTATGCGACTCACAGAAAAACGAGAAGACAGCTCCTTTTCAGATGGCACTCTGTCGCCTGGCAATAGCTTGCCGCTGCTTATATCGGCAAGAATTGAATCATAAATCCTTCGGTACATTGGCTCGGCGCCTTGATCGTTGTTCATCGTAATAATTCCTTGACAATTGATATATCATTTTATATCAATAGTCAAGGCAAGACGACCAAAGCGATATTTTGCTGGTATCGCGCGGATCCCCAAATAAGCATAAAATGTCCCTATGATACTCGATATATTAACTGGACTATAGAAGATGGCATATAAAGAATTCATAAGATAGTTAATTGGTTATATTCTAAGTTCGGCGGGCTCTCATGGTATCCCAGGCTTAATGGACCCAGGGCACCACAAGAAACCTCAATGTATAATGCACTGAATTCAAACATAGCTGCTAGCCACCATTTGCATATCTCTATTCTGTCGCATATACTAAAGCAGCTATCATGAAACCTGAATTCGAACTACTTGTTCGCGCCTGCGGCCTTGCTCGAGGCTTGCCTGTAAAAAGCCCTGCCGAACAATCAGAATTTCCGTCTGGTTTCGACCAAGCACTCTTTGTATCTATGGCCATCCAGCACAAGGTTGCCGGGACAGCCTATTCTGGGCTTAAAAAGCTAGGCCTTGGCGATTCTCTCGTGCTAGAGCAGAGCGCCCGTCTCAAACAGCATGCCGCTCAAGGCCAATTCCTTCGTGCACAGATTATGGAAGAAACCTACGCTATCAGCTCTGCCTTGGCTGCCCAAGGTATCCCTGCCCTAGTAATAAAGGGAGCCGCCTCTTCGATACAGTTCTATGGCGATCCTTTCGTACGGGAGTACGATGATCTCGATATGCTTGTAAATTTACCAGAGATAGAGCCGCTTGTACCGATTTTAGCTCAATTAGGCTGGACACAAATAGATAAATTTCTACAAAAGTCCTCCAAGTACCCAAAAAGCAAACTAATAAAGCGGTGGCACCATGGAATATTCTGGAACGAAGAACACAATCTCAGGCTCGAAGTGCATGACCGAACCGGTTGGCAAGAAGAGTCATTTCATATAGATGATATAGACACCATATTTACTCGTTCCGTCCAGCTTAACAATGGACAGTACAAATTCGTATCCCTCCATCCCACAGATCAAGTTCTTCTAGCTATTGTCCACGGGACTAAACACGCATGGTGTCTTTTACACTGGCTTCTTGACATGGCTCGTATCTTATATGCAAGCAGCGATGAGGAGGTTTGTGCCATTTCAAGCAAGGTGCAGGCACTCGATATGGAAGCGCAACTAGAGCTTGCGGCTAATGTAGTTACTGCTCTCTATCCAATAGAACTTCCTACGGCCATTGCCTCTAGCATTGGCCATTCAAAAAAAATTCGGAAATCTACGGATTTCGCCTTGAAGAGACTCGAAGTTGGTGGCACTGATGTAGCTTCTATCCGCAACTCTCTGGTTTTTTTTACATGCTATTCATTCCCCTTCCTTCACGGTCCCAAGCAAAAACTCAGATCTGCGGTAAATGTTGTCAAGATCCTCCCGCAGGATGCGGAAGCCTTACCATTACCACAGCATCTTCTTTTCCTTCATCTATTTTTGCGGCCATTCTTTAGCGTTTCACGGCATATCTCGAGCTATATCAAAAGGCCAAAAGAAAAGCGAGAAGATACTAATGTATAAATACTATTGCCAAGCATTTCCATCGTTGATAGGCTGCACTTTATATAAAAGCGCAACTCGAGCTGGCCGTAGGGACAGCTAGTAAGCTATATGTGCATTTCAAGGAGTAACACAATGCTCAGACTAAAAGATTCAGTGATGAAAACAATGGTGGATAACGAAATAGTATTGCTCGATAAGGCTACGGGAATGTACTATGGGCTCAACGAGACCGCCTCTAGAATGTTGGAATTAACACTCGAGCATAGAAAGCGCGACGAAATATTCTCTATAATACAAGAAGAATTCGATGTGGATATGCCCACAATAGAACACGATTTCGATGCGCTTTTAGAAAACCTAATCAATAAGGGATTGGCGCTTGAGTCAGAGGAATAGCGAAAGTTTCTCTCATATTCTGTTGCGAGCCTTTCGCCTTAAGCCAAAAAAAGAAATCGGGGCAACCGCATTATTCTGGTGCGCGCTTGCCATTGTCGATATACGATTGCGGCTATTACCCTATAAATTCAATAAAAAAATCCTCGATTCTGAGGCTCGAACCTATTATTCCGCAGATTTGTCTAGTCGTTCTTTAAGAATAATCCAATCCATATCCTCCAGTGTAAATCGCGCAGCGCAGTTTCCATGGATTTTTGACATGTCCTGCTTAAGGCGAGCGGTTGTAATAAGGCGTGCAACTAAAATTTTAGTGCACCGTGAGCCAATTCTGCACTATGGAATCCGCAGACAGAATGATGGGGCAATCATAGCTCATGCCTGGCTTGAAATAGACGGACTATCGATAAATTGTGGGGTCTCTCCTGCGCTTTTCGAGCGATTCACAGACAATGCCAAATCTTGATTTATACTTAGCAAGCCTTATAATAATTAATAAAAGGAAGGAAATCGATGATGATCGATAATCATATACTTAAAAAATATTTAGCCTTGACTGCAACTTGCATTGTTTCTCTCGTTTTATTCTCTTCTTGTCCCGTTACTCCACCAGATGACACAAAGCCTATTAACGGAGACGAGACTTCTGGCAGTGCTCTTTTGCGCTATGGCTCCAAGCTCTATGTACTCGGCGGCAAGGATGAGAAAGGCGCCCTCCTTTCTGATGTAAGAAGCGCCACAATTTCAAGCAATGGCTCCGCGGGTGCGATTACTGCCGA
>MWDY01000087.1 GCA_002070755.1 Spirochaetes bacterium ADurb.Bin110
TGTCCTCGTAGATCGAATAGCGCCACAAGCGACTGTTAGTCTTTCTAGGTCGATCTTTTCTCCAAATGGGGATGGACGAGCCGATACTGTTGAATTGACGCAGAGTAGCGTCTATGGAGATCGATGGAGTGGCCAAATAATCTCAGAGACAGGAAAGATCATCCGCGCCTGGGAGTGGTATCCGATGCTCGCTGATGCTATATGGGATGGCAAAGATCAGAGTGGGAAGCTTGTATCAGATGGTGCTTATTATTATGAACTGAGATCAATCGATGAGGCTGGTAATTCTTTCATTCTTCCTCGCCAGCAGATAATAGTCGATGCAACACAGAAAAATGTAAGTTTCAAAGTTGAACCCACTGCATTCAGCCCAAATGACGATGGCGTCAAAGATCTTATTTACTTAAATGTCAATGCACCAAAACCAGACACGCTGCTCTCCTACTCACTTTCTATATTTACAGGTTCAAAGACCGCAGCAGGTCAGGCGCCGGTACGGAGCTGGAAAGGAAAAACCGATATTAAGTCGCAATATGTTTGGGATGGTATGACGGATGCGGGATTGAAAGTGCCAGATGGGTATTATAGCGTGTATTTTGCGCTTGAATATGCAAACGGCGATCTCTTCAATTTTGGACCTATTCAGATACTCGTCGATACAGTTCCTCCAAAGATAAGCATATCTGCGGATCCTTTACTCTTCTCCCCTAACGGTGATGGCATTAAGGATACCGTGACCATTACTCAGGAATCAGAGCCAGGTGACGATTGGTCAGGCAGAATTCGGAGCGCATCGGGGGCAACAGTACGAAGCTATACCTGGAAAGGACAAGCTAAGAGCTTTACCTGGGATGGCAAAGACTCGAATGGGAAACTTGTACCAAATGGTGCTTATTCCTATGAGGTAGTCAGTGTAGATGTTGCTGGCAACAGCGCTTCTGCTTCGATCAAGGGAATTATGGTCGATGCCACAAAACCGAGAGTCTTTGTAACTGCTTCAGACAATGGAATTTCGCCCAATGATGATGGAATTCGAGATGAAGTATCTTTCTCTCTTACCGTAGAGAATCGCGAAGGTGTCGAGTCATGGCGATTCTCTCTTATTGATTCTAAGGGTGTCGAACGCTCCTTCTTTGGCGGGAGTGGCTCAGATGTACCTACACGGCTTGTGTGGGATGGTCGAGACTTGCATGGCCAAGTGATCGAAGATACTTTTACAGGGAAGCTCATGGTTAGATATCTGAAGGGTGACATAGCAGAGGCAACAAGCGACAAAATAGTGGTCAAGATTGCACCTCCACAGGTAGAGATTAAGGTCAAGCCAGAGTATTTCAGCCCTGATGATGATGGCGTCGATGATATACTAACCTTTGAGATTGTAGCGGATAAGAATGCAGGCATCACAGAGTGGAAGCTCGAAGTGCTCGAAACCGCCATTGTTGAATCTGCCGCCTTGCAGGAGAGCAAGCCGACGCGATCTTTCATGCTCTGGAGTGGCAAGGGAATGCCTCCTTCACAGATCACCTGGAATGGAAAATCCCCCAAGGGAGAATTAGTCGAATCTGCAACCGATTATCCATTTGAGTTCATCTGCTGGGATGCTCTTGGCAATCAGACTAAGATAAAGGGAATAATTACGGTGGATGTTCTTGTCATACGCGACGGCGATAGGCTCAAGATCAGAGTACCTTCTATAGTCTTTAGGGCAAACCATGCTGACTTCATAGGTCTGGATAGTGAGATTGTAGCTCGAAACGAAAAGGTAGTCGCTCGAGTTGCGCAGATTCTAGGCAAATTTCCAGATTATAGGATAAGGGTTGAAGGCCATGGAAACAATGTTGGCAAAATGCTTGGATACAGCGCATCGCGCATTCAGCAAGAAGAGGTTAATGAGCTAATCCCATTATCTACTGAGCGAGCAGAGGTAGTTCGTAAGATGCTAGTAGAAAATGGGGTAGATCCGCGTCGCTTGACCGTAGTAGGTCTTGGTTCGAGCGAACCCGTTGTTCCCTTCACGGATGTTCAAAACCGCTGGAAGAATAGGCGTGTGGAGTTCGTGCTGATCAAAAATCAGTGAGTTCTTATGACAAGCGGATAGATTTGAGGGGCTGCCCATTAGGTTGGGCAGCCCTTTTTTGGCTTAGAATGCTCTTTGCACCTCGAAAACCTTCAATACTGCTACGAACCTTGTGTATATTGCTTTGGCAATTTGCTAGGAGTGTTTTTCATGCATAAGCATAGAAAGGCACATACTCAGCTTTTCTCTTAAGAGGAGTTGAGAAACTCCTAAGCCATAGCCTTCTTTCAAGAATCGACAATCCTATTCTGCTTAGGAATGCACGCTCTTTGAACTGTGATTCTCTAGCCTTGCAAATCTCATTTCTTTCAATACCAGCTACTTCAGCATGCGTCAGAAAGATATGCTTAGCAATCCTGTAATGTTTTTCATAATTGTGCCAGCCTAAGTATACGACAAGGCGATTCAGCATATTCGCGACATTCCTGGGAAAGCACACTGTTTCGCGGCGATGGTCAGCAAGATCCTTTCTAAGCTCTCTGTCGAGATAGTTTGAGGCAAAGAGAGGATTCTGGAAGGTACGTGGGACTTTGGAATTGACGGTTAGATGATGTATAGAGAAGCGACTCGGGTGTACACCTAGCGCACGAGCATATTCACACTTTTCATCTGTGATGAGGAGTAGCGGAGAAGAGTAAGCAGTACAGCGTTCTCTATATAGCTGGTCGAGGAGTTCTGAGAAAGAACGTTCGAGAGCAGCCTTTTCAAAGTTGACTGAGCGATAGAGTATGGTTTTTCTACGCTTTTGGCTGTCGGTGCAGCGGCCTGAGCGGCGTAATGTGGCATGGCTGAGACTTAGAATGAAC
>MWDY01000088.1 GCA_002070755.1 Spirochaetes bacterium ADurb.Bin110
TTTTGGCAATAAAGAAGCCACCGTATTGCGAGGCATGAATCTATCTGTTTTGAAGAATGAAATCCATGGGCTCGTAGGAGAGTCCGGATCTGGCAAGACAGTGACTTCTACATGCATAATGAGACTTTTGCCGATTCCTCCCGGTAAGATTCTATCGGGTCACATCTATTTTGATGGAAAGGACTTGTTGTCATTAACAGAGGAACAGATACGAACCTACAGAGGCAGAAGAATTGCCATGATATTTCAGGAGCCTGCGAAGTATCTCAATCCAGCATTCAAAATCGGAGAGCAGATTATTGAAATGCTCATGCTTCATATAAAGATGAACAAGCAATCTGCTTGTAAAAGGGCTATAGAGCTATTGAGGTTGGTAGGCTTGGATGAGAAGGTTATCGATAAGTATCCGCATGAATTATCAGGAGGGATGAAGCAAAGAGCCATGATTGCCATGGCTATTTCGTGTGATCCCGATTTTCTCATAGCTGATGAGCCCACAACGGCGCTCGATGTGACTTTACAGATTCAAATCCTCGCATTGCTTAAAAAACTTAAGGATATGAAAAAATTGGGTGTATTATTCATTTCTCACGATCTTCATCTTGTAAGCGAGATTGCCGATCGGGTTTCGGTTATCTATGCTGGAAGAATAGTCGAAAGTGCAGTGAAAGAAGATCTCTTCAAGAATCCATTGCATCCCTATACGCGTTTGCTTATGCATTCCATTCCGGATGCCAAAAAGAAGGGGTCAAAACTTGCTACAATTCCGGGGCAGGTTCCCGATGCGGCAGAAATAGGCAATGGCTGTGCATTTGCAAATCGTTGTCCAATTGCGAAAGAGAACTGCTTTACGGATATTCCAGGGTATGTTGAATATGAGAATGCACATACGGTCGCTTGCTATTATGCAGGTAAGATATGGGAAATCTGATAGAAAGCAAGGATATAACAAAGATATATCGTTCTCGTGGGCTAGGTGGATCGAAACATGGCTTTAAGGCCGTTGATTGTGTTTCCCTAATCATAAGAAAGCAGAGTATTTTTGGGCTCGTAGGGGAGTCGGGATGCGGCAAAACGACGTTTGGAAGAGCGCTTATGTATCTTGACCCTCCAACATCCGGTTCGGTGGTTTTCGATGATGTCCCGCTAGGATCTCTGAAGCCTAAGGAATTGAGAAGATTTCGAAATAGAATGCAAATTGTTTTTCAGGATCCGAACAGCTCGCTGGATCCAAAGATGAGAATCTATGATAGTCTATCAGAAGGCATGGTGAATCTAAAAATCCCTAGAGAACAACGAGATCGCAAGGTCAACAATCTCATCAATCTTGTAGGAATCAGTAAGACATATCTGCATCGGTTTCCGCACGAACTCTCTGGAGGGCAAAAGCAAAGGATTGGTATAGCTCGTGCTCTTTCTGTGGATCCTGATTTTCTTGTACTGGATGAGCCCACATCCAATTTAGACGTATCCATTCAGGCGCAGATAATAAACCTATTGCTCGATTTAAAGGATGAATTTGGATTGACTTATCTATTCATTAGCCATGATCTTAATCTTATATCTTATATGTGCGATGAAATAGCGGTTATGTTCAAAGGCAGAATCGTAGAGCAAGCGGAAACAGAACAGCTTATTTCAAAACCAAGCCACCCATATACGCAAAGACTTCTCAGTTCAATACCAGGAGGTCCGCAGAGAATTGGTGTATCCTGCTTGAACATTGAGGATCTCGACGAGAAGACAATAAAAGAGCGCCAAGAGCACGAAAAATCTCACTCAAGCTGTCCTTACTATTCACAATGTCCGATGGGTGATGCTGAATGTAGCTTGTCTGCTCCTTCCTTAAGGGAGCTTTCAGGAGGACACGTTGTGTCCTGTCATAAAATCAGAACTGGTAAATGACTCGCATTTCTAAGGAGAAAGAGATGAAAAGATCGGTGATTGTGGGAATGCTTTTTCTTACCGTTATATCTGGAGCAGGGGGTTCCCTTTTCGCACAGGGGAAAAGTTCTATTACATTTGGTCTATCCGGCAATCCAGATACGCTTGATCCTCAGAAAACAGCAGGAACGCTGACATTCCAAGTTGTAAAGAGTTTTTATGATACTTTGGTAGAGCCCGATACAACGGGTAAGCTTGTGCCGGCGCTTGCCGAGAGTTGGACGGTTTCCCCAGACGGATTGACATGGACATTCAAGCTACGGCAAGGTGTCGTGTTCCATAATGGGCAGCCATTGACCTCTCGGGATGTAAAGGCAACATTGGATCGCATAAGAGATCCGAGCTTCGCTTCACCCCGAAGAAGCGAATTCACGGCAATAAAAGAAGTGAGGACGCCGGATCCACAGACGGCTGTGATTGTTCTTGGTGCGCCTTATGCGCCGATTCTTGCCAATCTTGCTTCTGGCTGGGGAGCAATCCTGCCTGCCGATCTTATCCAGTCTGGCCACAACTTTGACTCTGAACCCATCGGGACAGGGCCCTTCAAATTCGAGAAGTGGGTTCGCGATAACAAGATATCGATGGTCAGGAACGACAAATACTGGATGAAGGGCTTACCTAAATTGGCAAGGGTTGATTTCCAAATAGTTCCAGAAAGATCTGTTCAGATACAAGGATTGATGTCTGGTGCAATTGATGCTGTTGAATATGTCGATCCGGAAGACTTGCCAATACTCCAGTCAAATCCGAATGTCACAATAAGAAAGGATCAGACCTCGTTGATCCTGGTTATGGCAATGAATTGCTCTCGTGAACCACTCAATGATCTTCGCGTGCGCCAGGCCATAAATTATGCAGTCGATAAGCAGCTTGTGTTGGATGTAGCATATGGCGGTGGAAAGGTCGGGTCTTCTTTCATGGATACAGGGAATGCTTATCATACAGATTTTTCTTACCTCTATCCTTATAATCCTGAGAAAGCGAAGCAATTACTCAAGGAAGCCGGAATAGGTAATAGGCCATTCACTATAACTGTGCCCCAGAACTATCCGTTACATGTGAAAGCCGGGGAACTAATTCAACAAATGCTCGAAAAAGTTGGCATGAATGTCAAGATACAGCTCGTAGATTGGTCAACCTGGCTG
>MWDY01000089.1 GCA_002070755.1 Spirochaetes bacterium ADurb.Bin110
AGAGATCTTCTCGTAGGCATTCTCTCTGGGCCCCATCCAGCCTCCGGATTCGAGCTTCTAAAGCAAAGCGGCTTTATTGCACGAGAATGGCCTGAAATCGCACTCCTCGACCATGTCGACCATTCAAAGGACTTTCATCCAGAAGGGAATGGATGGAACCATACTATGCAGACATTTTCGTATCGAAAGAATCGGGATCTTACTCTTTCACTCGCTCTACTTCTCCATGATATCGGGAAATCAGAATCACAAAGCAACGAGGGCCATCGCTTCGACAAGCATGCCGAACTGGGAGCTAGACGTGCAGCAAAATTTCTTTCTCGTTTAGGCTTCTCCGAAGAAATCCAAAAAGATGTCAAATTCCTTATCAGATATCACATGATGCCAGCCGCACTACCGATACTTCCTGTTCAAAAGACAGAGGAGCTGATAAAAGATCCCCGCTTCCCAGTTTTGCTAGAGCTCTTTCGCTGTGATGAATTCTCAAGTTTCAAGGATGCAGAACGATACTACGACGCATGCAATATGTATCAATCAATTCGACGCAATCTCAGAAATCCATATAGAAAGGCCGATGGATCCAAAGTTTATGCTTCAAGGCGCTCGGGTTCGCACTTTTCATGAGGCGAGTATCCATGGGCTATAAGACAAAGTCCATCGCGGTGGCTTAAAAGCAACTAACTCTCCATAGTGGTCCATAAGCAGATTTACTATCTTTTGATCGAGTGGCATTGATTTCATCTTCTGGAATGCGCTTAGAGGACATATTGGATCTCTATAAGGGCGCTCCCCTACGAGGGCCTCGAACACATCGACTACTGCGATTATCTTTGACTCCAAGGGAATCTCCTTGCCTATCAAGCCCTCAGGATATCCCGAACCATCTTCTCTCTCGTGGTGATAGAGCACTATGGGGCTAAGTCGCTCGAACTCCTTGAAACTCCTGAGAATACGCGCTGAAATCGTAGGGTGCTGTCTCATTTGAACAAACTCACATGAATCGAGCTTACCGTTCTTGGTAAGAATGTTGTTTGGTATGCCTATTTTGCCGATATCATGGAGAAGTGCGGCAATGTAAAGGTCCTTGAGCCTTCTGCCCTTAAAACCGAGTTTCTTCCCGACGAAAAGAGCAAGCAGGGCAACATTCCTAGAATGGCTCGCAGAGATTCTTTCGGTCTGCTCGAAGAGATAGATTATGGATTCAAGCCCGCGAGTATCCAGAAAAGTGTTAGCTTTCCTATAATAATGCTGAAAAATGAAAACCGCGATAAATCCTATCAGTAGTGCTATGATGATGGAATCCAATAAGCGATGCCCTGTGAAATTGGCGGATATTGGAATTCCATAAATGGTTTTTCTGCCATGCGCTAAATCGATTCTGAAATCCTTAGCTGAGACAGTATTCAATAGTCTCTGGGCCTGGATAATCGCCACGCCGACCACATTTGGAACAGTAGCCGTTTCGTCGCCATTGCGGATTGGGCATTCTATGCGCAATAGTTCTCCATCGAGAATGACATTAAAACCATCTGCTGGTGGCTTGCCTTCTACAATTTCTGTCAGATCTATCAAGGAAAAAGAATCCGTTGCTTTCTGTACAAGGGCATTTGCGTCCGCAAGTTCCCCTTCTATAACTAAGTTATAGATTTGGTTATGTGAAAAACAACCATTGTAAAGCGCAGACGCTTGTATCTCGATGAGACTCGAAAGCGCATTATTGACAGATTGGAAGTTTCGACCTTCAATATGCCTCTGAATAGAATAGATAAATATTCCGATAAAAAGCAAACTTACCAGTGTAATCACAATCGGAACAAACAACTTTCTTTTCATACAACATTTCCTAATAATAACTAACAAAATGATCGAGAATTACTTATTCGACTTTTTGTGCTCCTTATAATCTGCAACTATTGCTTTAGCATCTGCTTCTGAACTATCTGGAACAATTACCTTTGCACCTTTTGGTTCTATCGAATAAAAGGGATTTATATCCAGCATCTGATCACAGAGTATTTCAGCTGGGATACCGGCAGATTCGAGCATAGTTTTTACAACAATCGAATCCTCGAGAAATGCAGAGATGAATACAGTTTTCATCTATTTGCCCTTACATTCTCTATAGCTTCAATGCTCTTATCGAATGCTGGCCCCAATCTCCTAGCTCCTTTATCAATTATGCACCAATCTTCCTCAATGCGCATCCCCCCAACCGACATCCATTTTTCAATAATATCATAGTTTAGGAAATTTTCACAGATGCGCTCAGTTCGCCATTTTTGCACAAGCCGAGGAATAAAATATATCCCCGGCTCGACCGAGTGGACCATCCCTGGCTTAAGCGTCTTTGCAAGCCTGAGCGAGCGCAATCCAAACTGCTCGCTTCGCTTTAGCTCATCTCCATATCCTACATAGTCTTCACCAAGACCTTCCATATCATGTACATCAAGACCAATCTGATGACCTAAACCATGAGGGAAGAATAGCGCGTGGGCACCAGATTCCACTGCTTCGACCGGATCCCCCTTCATAAGGCCCAAAGACACAAGACCTTTTGTGATGGTCAGAGAAGCTTTCTTGTGCACATCGAGAAACCTCACCCCAGGAGCAAGGGCATTTGTAGCTGTCTTGAAGGACTCGCATAGAACTTGGTAGATTTCTTTCGATTGATGGCTAAAGCCTGGTCCTACAGGGAAGGTTGTTGTAAGATCCCCTGCATATCCCAAAGGTGTTTCTACACCAGCATCTAAGAGGAAGGTATCATGCACCGTGGCGACATGCTCAGTTGGGGAGTTATGCAGGACTGAGGGGTGGCAAGTAGCGATAGTTGAAAAGCTGAGTTCGCAGCCTTGCGCGCTTGCGCGAGATAGCACAAAATCTGCTGCATCTTTCTC
>MWDY01000090.1 GCA_002070755.1 Spirochaetes bacterium ADurb.Bin110
TCGTTGTTGAAATTGGCTTTCGTGTTGTCGGCATTAAAAACATACACGCCCTGCTCCATCAGCATAGAAAGGAACATCCTGGTAAGAGTGTAGGCCTTATAGGTTGCCGTCGTATTGTCTGCAGCTATACCTATTGCTCCTGTCTTGTTTTGGATTGTTTCGGCCGTGCTGATTAGCTCGGATAGCGATTCGGGCAGTTTTGTAATTCCGGCTTTAGAAAACAAGTCCATATTGCAGTACATAATAATAGGATGGACATCTAGCGGGATAGCGTATAATTTGTTGTTTATTTTGCAGTTATTTAAAGGAGCTTCTTCGAATGTAGATAGATCGATACCCGCTTTTTGAACATAAGTATCGAGAGGAAGCAATACACCGCTAGGAACGAATGTGCTCAGGCGATCTTGGTGCATGACGACGACATCCGGTGCGGTTTTGGCAGCAAGGGCCGCGGTTAGCTTTGTATAGTAATCATCGAACTTGACTGTATCGGTCTTCATTACTATCTCATTCTGAGATGCATTGAATTCCTTGACCATTGCATCGAAGAATTCACCATCTCCTCCTGTAAAAAGAGACCAGAATGTGATTTCCAACGGCTTTTGTCCACTTTGGGCGGTGACGGCTGTAGTGCCTACTAGCAAGAGCAATGTAATTGCCAGACCTGCTATTTTTTTCATAAAAACCTCCTCAAATTTGAACCTTAAGGTTCATGCACTAGCGTTGTTTCCCGATATACAATTCGGGATTCCAATACTTTTTTTGTATATGGAGCCTTGGGATTTTCAATGTGATCGAGCAAAGCCCTGAAAGCCATATTTCCCATTGTCTTTTTGGGTATGCTCACAGAACTCAGGCTGAGATACAAATATTTCGAAAAATTGAGATCGTCAAAGCCTATTACTTCAACTTCTTTGGGGACTTTTATGCCATTTTCTTTAAGTGCTCTTAAGGCACCGAGTGCAAGCAGATCGTTGAATGCAAAGATTGCTGATATATGTTTTTCACTTCTTATCAATGAACTGACTTCGTGGTATCCATCTTCCAAATGCCCTTTTGTTTCAATTATCATATCTTCTTTTAGAGGCGTATTGGTTTCGATATGGGCATCCCTAAAGGCAGCCATTCTGTCCACAGAACTACTTACACAAGAAGGGCCAGCAAGGTGAACAATATCTCTATGGCCATTTTTTATAAAATAAAGCGTTGCTTCTTTTGCTTTTTCATATTCATCGGATATGACCGAATGATCTTCCAAGCCAGGAAGCCATCTGCCAACTATAATATAGGGTATGCTTAGAGACTTTAGATAATCGCAGTTGCCGTATTGCTGCAAAACCGGCATTAAAAGAAGACCATCGACCTGTTTTCCTAAGAGGATTTTGATTGCTTCTCGTTCGCGCTCAGGCGATTCTTCGGTATTAGTCAATAGTATATGGTATCCAAATTGCCTTGCGGTATTCTCTATTCCCAGAATTACTTCAGCAAAGAAGGGATTCGAAGAATCCGCGGAGATTACTCCGATTGTATTTGTTTTTCCTGTCCTCAAACTCTTAGCAACATTGTTGTTGACATATCCAAGTTCTGATGCGAGAGTTCGAATCTTTTCCTTAGTCTTAGGGTTTACATCGCTCTTGTCGCGCAATGCTCGAGAGACAGTATTGATTGAATATCCACTTGCAGCAGCGAGCTGCTTCAAAGAAGCTGCCATAATATTAACGTTAATGTAAACCCACAATGCAAATCTGTCAATATTAAATATTTAGATATTATTTTTCCGTTATTTTAGAAAATCAATAGAATATTGTGGCATTATGAGTCATTTTCCCTAGATAAATTCATGATAGATTATGATAACGTTAATATTCGCTGTTTCTTTGACGATATGATTTATTATGATTTTGCTTTGTCGATGATTATTTCCTCTAGCCTTCCCTCGTCCAACTCGAGCAGCTCCCAGGCTAGGTCCAAATACTCAGCTGTAAAGCGATGGCGAAAATAGGCTGGGTTGGGGGGCTTCATATAGATCCGAACTCGATCGAGGCCATCGGCGTCTTTCAAGAGAGCAGGCAAGGAGCCTGGAGGGAAGGGCAGTGTCGGGTCGGGCTTCGAATGCGCTTCTATTGCGTCGGCGATTGCGGTCCATTCCGGCTCGGGAAGTCTAAAGCCTAGGAGGTATCGTTCGGCGATAGGTCGCTTTGTGTTCTTGGCCCAGAGTCCATGTTCCATGCAAAAGCCATCGTGTTTGCGAGCAAGGTCGTGTATGAGGGCCGCCGCCATTAGATCGCGATATAGAGTTGGAGAGCTAAACAAGCTTTCTTGTTTGGCGCGCAGATATAGCTCGTCGGCTAGGATCATGACTCTAAGGGTATGCATTTTTCCGTGGAGGGTACTTGGGTGGTCGAACCAACTCGGATCGATGCGAAAGTTCTTTGGCAGAGTCCACTCTTGGGTGAGTTGTTCCATAGGGAACATGATAGCATAAATTTTTGACAGTTGCTGCAGCGGCTTTTGTTGTCTGGCGATTTGGGTTTGGATATTGTTTTTTGGGTAGCCTGGTTTTAAGTCGATTGGGTCTTTGTATCTTGATCTCTATAAGTTTGATCGCGGCTTGTGGAGTCAGGAATTAGGTTGCGCAGTTCTTCGGCTATGGCATAGGCGCAGTCGCCAATCTTCTCCACATGGCGGATTAGGTCGATATAGAGAAGCTCGGCTCTGACATTTGCACCGCGATCGAGGCGCTGTCGGGCGAGTTTTTTGAGGCGTCTCTTATAGTCGTCTATTCTATCTTCCATCTCCGAGGCGATTTTGAGCTCTTCCTGAGTGATTCCGACATTGAGTCGCTCTGCGACGAAATCAAGAAACTCATCCACGAGCTCTCCAAAAGGATCGAGCGCTTTTACCGATTCAGGATCGAATTCCAATTTTTTGTCGTGCTTTTTCTTT
>MWDY01000091.1 GCA_002070755.1 Spirochaetes bacterium ADurb.Bin110
TAACCAAAGGCATTCGCAATCATCACCCCAGCCTTTAATGGAATTCCCGACGATGCAATGAGCGCGAGTACGATAGGCATTGATAACCCGACATACCCCATCCCCACGCCCGTTACGATACCCGAAATAAATGGCAGAACTGCGATGACGACAAGAGCCGGAATCCCCGCATTCGCGAGCTCCAAGGAAGCCTCATGCGCGAGGTTTGCGGAAGTCATCAGCGCAGAAAAGACACGGATGCCGATAACCACCGCGATGAGGTCGATCGTCGAATTTGTGAGGCTGTGCTTGAATATCCAGGCTCCGCCTGAGGTTTTTATGAGATACCACGAACCAATAAGAAGCCCGATATAGATCGGCACATAGCGACTCATGAGCGCCTTTACATCAGCGCTAAGCGATATATTCTTGGTCAGCGCTTCCCAAATTACATCGATTACTATATAGGTACCGAGTACGAGTCCAAGTGGCGCGATGCCATGTAGCACCTCTCTAAGAGATGGTTTTTCCCCTGTAGAGATCGAATTCCCAGAAAGACTGTCCGCTGAAGCCCTCACGTCGCTGGAAGGTGCTGCCATAGATAAAGGAATCGCGTTCGGGAGAGGTATCGCATCTGCCGAGCCATGGGCGCCCTCAGAATTATTTCTCGACTTTGGCAGCACAAACAGAAAACCCAATATCAAGAGCACAATTGGCGCATAGATATTGAGACCAATCAGCGTGAGCGTAGGAAGTTTTGTCAGCCCCGACGTTAAAATAAACGCAGGGAAAAGCGGCCACGCGAGCTCGAGGATATGTCTAAACAAGTAGTTCACCGCAGAAAGCGCCTCTGGCCCTCGCGCGTCATCATCATTCAATGCGCCGACCAGCGGAGCCGAAATGATTGCCCCGCCTGGCATAGGCAGGGTTCCTATAAGCAATGGCACCACCCCAAGCGCTATCCTGCGCGAAGGCATTGCCTTAGCGACTGTGTTGGAAAACACATTCATCGCCCCAGAGGTCTTCATTGCTTCAGAAAAAGTCATAATAGCTGCTAAAAGGAGCACCAGCAATATCAAATCAGGATTGGCAAGCTCCCTCAATGCGGCATTGACAATCCCTTTAGTATTCATCCCTTGCCACAGCGCGATGAGAATCCCACCGACTGCAGCAGCAAGGCCTAAGTGCACATGCTTAGAGGCTGCAATCACAATAAGCGCAAAAATGACGAGAATTTTGGCAAGCGCAGGTACATTTATCATGACTCTTTCACCCTAGTGCGCCCTATCGTACTTACGCAAGAGCCAAAAGGAGCAATTATAGCTTTTATTAGACTCTTTCAAAAGTCAGCTAGAAAAGCATTTTCCTAATGCAAAGCGTTGGTACTATAACTTGCGCAAGTCCAGTCAAGGGACGAGCAAAGGCTCTCCCTGTTCTATCTCAAAAAGCCATGTGGAAAGGCTCCCCATGTTCCATACATTCATATATCCAAGGCCAAGAAGGAGCGAGGCGGCTGTTCTGCTTCTATTTCCTGATGCGCAATAGGCGATCACCATTCTTGTAACATCAGGACCGATTATCTTTGCTGCACTTTCGCTATTGATATCTGCTACTGGGAATAGAATAGCTCCTGGAATATGACCTGCTACATACTCATCATGAGTACGTACGTCGATGAGAATAATATCTTGTTTGCTCGCTAAAAGTTCATAGACGCGCTCAGGAGAGATTGATTGCGCTTCTCCATTCTCAGACCAGGTTCCCATTGCGGCAAGAAGTACAAACAAGCAAATTATAAAGATTGTTTTTATTTTCATTATTTTTCCTCTCGCGCAAATGAGATGATCATAGCTTTCAAAGTGCCAATCTCCGGCATAGCTATGCTCTTGTCTCTCACTTAACCCTAACTTTATAGGAGACCGTAATATGTTCCTGCGGCCCAAGCGAAGGGATAATCCATTGTATATTGGTATACTGCTCCGCGGTAGCTGTCTTGAGCGTCTCAGAGCCATCTACATTCTCGACGGCATAAGTGATAGGCCAAGGATGATAACTCACACCCCCGTCGATCGAGAACATTGCCAAGGGAAAAAGAGCGGCCGATTCTTCGATATATATAGTGCCTTCGTTTATTGTGCCGAACACCGCCACATTCTTGAGCATGTCAGTACAAGGGCAACCGGTAGAAGTATTGATGGCGGTTATCGAATACTGAATTATGTTGCCTGGATAGACCTTATCGGGCAACGGTCGTAGGGTTTCGTGCACGACTCCTTTTTCATCAGTAGTAGTGACCACCAAAGATGCGCTGAGAGAAACTCTCAAGAAATCGTTCTTATCCTGTTGATTTGTCTGATTTTCCTGAGCGAAGGCAAAAGGTGCAAGAAGGCAGAATACTACAATGAGAATAAGGAAGGCACTCTTTCTAGACAAGGGCACATAGAATGGATTTTGCAATTTCCTATCCTCGGTCTTTTATAACTTTGCTCACTATATGAGAAAGCATATAAAATATAACTTTATTCTTGTCAATATATGCTATAAAGCAAAGCATCTTTAGAAGAAATCAAAGAGTTTCATGCCTTTAAGCCGTAGGGCATATCGAAGGCGAAGAGAGAAGCTTTTTGACGATCGCAAGGGGGTTAGCGCCTTATTTGATAAATTATCTTGAAATCATGCTCCATACTTTTTGCTGCCCGAGGCGCGCCGTGGATTTGAGGCCTAGACTCTTATAGTGTTCTAAAGGCAATGCTGATTCAGCTCCTATATCCCATTACAGTGTAGAAAGCCATGTTCTGTTGGCGTGTATCTAAGCGCCCATATTGCGCGACAACTGGAACATCTGCGTTGAGACGAAGGGCATACTGAGTTTCGCGGGGTAGCTGGATTCCAATTTCATCCGTACTTTTCCAGTTGACTTAAGAGGGTCAGGAAAATAATTCCTTTTTGCGCAAGCGGAAGGGGATATTTTTTAAAAAATATATTGAAGAAATAAT
>MWDY01000092.1 GCA_002070755.1 Spirochaetes bacterium ADurb.Bin110
GTATTGGGAGTCACTGTCCTATATCGGTCCACAATCGTATCTCCTCCTTCTCTCATCCTCAATGCGACAAGAAGAAGAATATAAAGCGTTACAGTCTTGATACCTCCGCCGGTAGAGCCAGGCGAAGCGCCAATGAACATGAGGATTATTGTTGCAAGCTGGCTTGAACCTGAGAGATTCGCCTGTGGCACAGTATCGAAACCGCAGGTTCTTGGAGTTACCGATTGAAAAAGCGCTGCCATCACTTTCGAACCCTGGCTCATTTCCTTATATGCGTGATTATGCTCGAGCACATAGAAAACAATAGCCCCAAGCACAATGAGCACTGCGGTAGTGCGCAAAACAACTGAGGAATGATAGGAAAGATGACGCTTTTCTTTCTTGATAAACCGCATAATATCCTGAAGCACGATAAAGCCTATTCCTCCAAAGACTATGAGCAGCATCGTCACCACATTTAAAAGAACATTGTCCCGAAAGCTCTCCATGCCCGATCGCAAAGTCGAGAATCCAGCATTACAGAAGGCTGAGATTGCATGGAAAAGCGCGTCATAGAAGGAGTAACCATTCTTTGCAAGCGTTGGCCAGATCACAAAAGCAGCGATGAGCTCGAAACAGGCGGTCCATGCTATAATCTCTCGGATTGTTCTGCGCGTGCGATATTCAACAGATGATAGAGTATAATCCCTTATCATACCATGAGTTGTCATCGATACCTTTCGCCATGGCATAAAAAGATAAAGGGTAGTAAAGGTCACAATCCCGAGGCCTCCAAGCTGAATCAGCACAAGGATAATTGTTTGGCCAAATCGAGTGAGTGTCGTCGTATCCACCACAGCCAAGCCGGTAACGCAGACCGCACTCGTTGCCTCGAAAAGAGCATCTAAGTAAGAGAGACCGCCTTCCCTACTCGATATTGGTAGGACTAGAAAAAGGCTTCCTACGAGAATACTGCTCATAAAATATATAAGAGGAATCAGTTTCTCTTTGTTGATCCGGCCACTCACTTAGGGCTCCTGGTCTGCTATAGTAGGCAAAATGCGAATGAGGCTCAATATGTCAATGTTGGAGCGCCTATTTATGGGACCACTAGATTGCTAGGCGCACCACCTTCGGGACCCTGTCATTGTCAGAAGGGCACTCGCTCACATATACTTCTACCGATGAAAATAGTAATTCTGGGTGCGGGCCTGCTCGGTTCTCTTATTGCCAGCGAGCTCATAGCAGAAAACAAAGATGTTGTTATCATAGAAAAGAATTCGAATACGGCGAGATCCATAGCCAACGAGCTGGACTGTATCGTCGAAGAAGGCGATGGTGAAAACATCGACACGCTTAGAGTTGCCGGTGTCGCCGAAGCTGATTGGTTTATAGCCTGCACTGGCAGCGACGAAACCAATATAGTCTCCTGTGGCTTCGTCGCTGAGAACTTCAAAAACGTAAAGACCATTGCCCGTGCGCGCAACCCATATTTTGCATCCTTTAAGAACACTGGAAAGAAAATTCTCGGCGTCGATTATATCATCAACCCCGAAGCCGAAACCGCCGAAAGCATTGCCCGTATAATTTTCCGCGGCTTGTCGTCTGAAATAATCGATGTAAAGGAAGCGGGAATTCAGCTTCGACGAATTCTATGCAAAAAAGAGACAAGATTTATCCATGAATCGCTGGCCGACATCCGTGCTCGCATAGGGCAAGATTTTATGGTACCAGCCGTACTGCGCAAAGAAGAATTGATAGTCCCGGGCGGCGATTTCGTTTTCGAAGAAGAAGATGCTGCCTATATTCTCGGCGAGCCATCTAGCCTCGACAAGCTATTTGGCCCATGCAAAGACACTCTGAGAAAATTCAGCTCTATAGTTATCCTTGGAGCAGGCACTCTTACTACTCTTTTACTAAAAGAGCTCGGAATGAGGCAGATTTCTGCTTCTTCCAGTTCGCAGCGCGATAAAGGAAACAACAAAAGCGCGCTCTCCTTGCTTGGAAATCCGAAAATCAAAGTGATCTATGGAGATCGAGAGACACTAAAGACTCTCTCGGCCACTTTCCCCGACATAGAAGCCATAAACCATCGGATGAGCGATGAATATCTAATTAAGGAAGAAAATATCGGAAGTGCCGATATTGTTCTCTGCCTTACATCGGAACAGAGCATAAATATTCTAAGCGCTCTTCTAGCTCAAGAGGCAGGAGCAAGGCGCAGCCTGGCGCTCATTACAAATGATCTCTACAGCCCTCTTCTCTATTTGCTCGATATCAATATCGTCGTCAATGAAAAAACAGTTATGTCGGGCGCAATACTCGACAAGGTAAGAAAAGCCAAAATCAGAAGGCTCTATAGCTTTCCCGGCAACGAATATGAGCTCATCGAGATTCAGATTACGAGTTCTTTCGAGCAACTTGGAGTCGAAATACGCAATATGAATCTCCCAAAGGGATTCCTTATAGCCTTTGTTATCCATGGAGGAAAAACCTATATCCCTACGGGCTCTACCAAGATGTTCGAGAATGATCTCGTAGGCCTAATCATAAAAAAAGAGCACATAGGCAGACTCGAAAGCGTTTTTGGGGCATGATATGCATTTCAAATCGATTCTTCGAATGCTTTCTATCATCCTTTTGATTGTCTCTATATTCAGCTTGGCTTGCGGACTTTTCTCTATTGTCGAAGGCCTGTCCTGGCGGGTGAGCTTCTCGCTCTTTATACCGACCATAATCAGTCTAGCCTTTTTTATAATGATGTTTGCAATTACAAGACATGATGAAAGGCCTTTTCTCACAAACAGGGATAGCTTTCTTTTTGTAACCTTTAGCTGGGTACTTTCTTCAGCTCTAGGTGCGATTCCTTTTACTTTTTCTGGCTATATCCCCTCCTATATAGACGCATTCTATGAGACCGTATCGGGCTTTACCACGACAGGGGCTAGCATATTGACAGATATCGAGGCAATACCGCAGCCCTTGCTCCTATGGCGAGCGACGACGCACTGGCTCGGCGGCATGGGAATCGTTGTCCTTTTGGTTGCGATTCTACCTAGCCTGGGCTTTAGCGCAATCCGAATTATGGAGGC
>MWDY01000093.1 GCA_002070755.1 Spirochaetes bacterium ADurb.Bin110
AACATGTCGACTCAAGCAATGGGCGGGCCTCTCAACTCAACTAAATCTGCAGCGCTGTATATCTATCAAAAGGCATTTACTTACTTTGAAATGGCTGAAGCTGCAAGTGCGAGCATGGTGCTCTTTATTATTATTATGCTTGTCACCTTACTGCAAATGCGATTTTTCGATAAGAGGGTGAATTATTGATTAAGCACGAACGCAACTATCGCAAATGGTCTAGGTCTCTACCTGCTTATATAGTCCTAATTCTTTTCTCTGTGATAATGATATTTCCTTTTATTTGGATGCTTTCTTCTAGCCTCAAAGATGTAACCCAGATATATCAACTAAAGCTCTTCCCTGATCGGCCTACGCTTGATAATTATCGCTATATCCTCTTTTCTTCCAGTACCAAATTTCCACAGTGGTTCTTGAATTCAATTATTGTTGCTCTTTGTACTACCGCGTCGGTACTTTTTTTTGACTCGCTCATAGGTTACACTCTTGCCAAATTTCAATTTCCTGGTAAAAGATTTATTTTTCTCCTGATAATAAGTACTCTCATGATTCCAACCGAAATGCTCGTAATCCCCTGGTATGCAATGGCGCGAGCAATGAAATGGGTCAATACATATTGGGGTATTATGTTTCCTGGCATGATAAGTGCGTTTGGTGTCTTTCTTATGCGGCAATTCATGTCGACAATTCCGGATGACCTCATCGATGCAGCTCGCGTAGATGGCCTTGGAGAATTTAGGATATTTTTAACAATTATCCCTCCGCTTGTATCGCCAGCTCTAGCAACTCTCGCAATTTTTAACTTTATAGGAAACTGGAACGCTTTCTTGTGGCCATTAATCGTTTCATCAAAACCGCGGATGTTTACGCTTCCCGTTGGATTAGCCAACTTTTCTGGCGAAGCTGGCAGCGACTGGCACTATATTATGACAGGAGCGGCAGTAGCAATGCTGCCACTAATTATCGTATTCCTTGTGTTCCAAAAGCAGATAATAAAAGGAATTGCAATGACAGGACTCAAGGGATAATCAAAAAGGATATTGGAGACCAGATGCGTGTAATAGATTCACATGTTCATTTTCCTGAAAATAAAATCATCGATGATGGGACAGCCACACTAGAAAATTCTAACAAAGGAATAGATTATGCATCAGGGAGAACACAAACACAAAAAGGTGATGGCTTTGCATTAAAAAAGCATCAAGCATGGCTCAGTTCGGAAAAGAATCGCTGGGAATCTGCATGGCAGTTTCCAGAGGCGCAGGATGTTTCGGCATCAGAAGGCGAGATTTACTGGGCAAAAGAGCTTGACATCTATAATTTCCTCAAAGGCATTGTCTTTGTCACTGCTGGCTCAAATAAATTTGTTGCAGAACTTGTTGCTCGCCATCCTGGAAAATTCTATGGATATGCTCATCATAACCCCTTGTTACCAGACGCCGCTGAAAGGCTTGAAAAAGCTATAAAAGAGCAGGGGCTGCGCGGCTATAAGATACTTGGTCCAAGAGTTGATACGCCGCTTTGCAATAAAGCTTTCGATCCAATCTGGGAAGTCGCTCAAACATACGAGATTCCCATTCTCATCCATTTTGGTATCATGGGCGCAGCAGGTGGAATAGCGTCTCATGTAAACATAAATCCGCTTGCTATTCACGATGTTGCAAAGCGTTTCCCGGATGTTCCATTTATAGTTCCACATTTCGGAACAGGGTATCTATTCGAAATTCTTAATTTATGCTGGGCTTGCCCAAATATTTATATCGACACATCGGGATCAAACCAATGGATGCGTTGGATGCCTTATGATGTGACGCTCGATTCTCTTTTTAGAAAATTCCGCGAAACGATAGGTGCATCGCGAATTATATTCGGGACGGATTCCTCATGGTTCCCTCGTGGATTTACGCTTGATTATCTCAAAGCTCAGAATCGCGCCATGACGGATGTAGGCTATAGCGAAGATGAAAAAGACATGATTTTTTACCGAAATATAGCTTATTTATTAAGAATAGAAGAACTTGAATAGGTTGAAATATAATGTCTACTACACCTTTTTCGCCTATCTATGTAAACAGAGTACTCGATCCTGCGTATCAAAATTGGAAAGCCTATTATTATAAGGCTTTGATCGATGTACAGAAGGCTCATCTCTGCATGCTTTATGATAGAAAAATCATATCGTCTGAGATTGCGTTTAGAATTGCACGGGCATTATATGATCTCCAAGATACTTTTGTTCTACCAACGCATATTCCGCAAAATGCAGAGGACCTGTATTTCTTGTTTGAAAGCTCGCTCTTTGAAGTAGCAGGAGAAGATGCCGCGTGGCTTCATACGGCGCGGAGCCGTAATGATATGGACACGACTGTTTTCCGACTCTCCCTAAGGGAAAGGCTTCTAAGCCTCTTAGAACGAAACCTTTTTTTCTTCCAAACCTTGATATATCGATGTAAGGAAGGCGAAGAGGAGCTGACGGTGCTTTTTACTCATGGCCAACCTGCGAATCCTTCAACAATTGCACATTATCTCTCTTCTTTTCTTATGGAAATGATTGAAAATACGTATAAATTGATCGATGCCATAAAAGATGTAAATAGATCAACAATGGGAGCATGTGCTATCACTGGTTCGGGCTTTGATATCGACAGAGAAGGTATGTCCAAATCGCTCGGTTTTGATAGCTTTATTGTCAACACCTATCAAGCAATTTCTACCTCGCATTGGCTAATAAGTACTGCTTCTTATCTTCAAATAATGATGGTCGATGTGGGAAGATTTGTTGCGGATATGTTGCATAAGGCTTCTGCAGAAGTGGGATTACTACGGTTTCCCGATGAGCTTGTCCAGATTTCATCGATAATGCCGCAGAAAAGAAATCCTGTCATACTAGAACATATCCGAATTCAAGCAGAAGCGATTGCCGGAGACTGCCAAAGCATCATTCAATCATTTCGGAATGTTCCGTTTCAAGACGTCAATGAAAATGCAGATATGCTGATTACTAGAATGATTTGTTTAATAGACCAAAGCTATTCGGTGTTCGACCTTTTAGAAGAATCACTCATTAAAATGAAATCCAATACCGAAAGAGCAAGAGAAGTATGTTATTGCTTCGGAGTGACAACCACAGAACTCGCCGACACCTTAGTTAGGAAATTTAGCGTCGGCTTTAGAAAAGCGCATAAGATATGCTCTGAGTTTGAGGTAAAAGGCCAAGAGAAGGAAGCGCTTCGACGGATATTCTTAAAATCAACAGGGCAAAAACTCAACCTCTCTGATCAGGAAATCGATGAGATACTTTCTCCCGAAAGATTTATATCAGTTCGTTCAACAAATGG
>MWDY01000094.1 GCA_002070755.1 Spirochaetes bacterium ADurb.Bin110
TGCCCTAGTTATGAACGAGCTTCATCGCAGTGCCAAGGAAGCAGGTGTTGAATATGCGGAGACCAATCTCGAGCTTGAGGATAATATCAAGGTTCAGAGTATATGGAAGGATTATCCTAAGCGCCAGCATAAGCGCAGTCGGGCCTATTTGAAGGAGATTTGATCAGCGCGCTATCGGAGCGCCTATTTCTGGTTCACGGAGATATATGGGTCCTGCGGTATCGCTAGCACCGCCTTTTTCTATATATGTCTTAATACCAAGGAGAGAGAGAGATTCTATTTCCTTTTCCGGATCTGGCTTATGTAATATCCATCCTTCTCTTTCTAAGCAGATAGTCTCGGCCAGTTCAGCATCGGGACCTACAAAATGAACATTATCTTCGCCATTAATCTTTTGGATGAGCTGCATGAGCTCGATATCCATCAAATTACCTATTCTTTGGCCGCGGAAGTAGTTAGCACAATAGACTCTATGCTTTCGTGCATCGATAACTGGCACAACCATGCCTTCGAGTTCTTTCCAAGCCCATCCATATATATCTAGAGTAGGGACGAGCACTATAGGAATTCCGAGCCCTAGAGATAGTCCTTTTGCCGTTGCGATTCCTATACGTAGACCTGTAAATGAGCCTGGACCTCCTGCAACTGCGAGTAACTCCACATTTTTTATCGTAATTCCAGCCTCTTGAAGTGCTTGTTCCACTGCAGGAAGAATGGCTTCAGCATGAGTGACAGGTGGCTTAAGTACAGATATCGCGAGCAGTTTATCTTTGAAGATACCTACTCTAAGTGTAGGAACACTTGTATCAATCGAAAGTACAGTCATCTTGAAACCTCTTTATCAAGGCTGAAGCATGCTCCAGATCTAAAAAGCGCGGAATCACAAAACGGCGCCAATCGATATTCTCGATCCAATCACCTTCGATCATAATAATTCTGCTACCGTCTTCTTCGACAACCATGGTGATGTATTGGGTTTCCTTTGGCAATATTCCTGCGATCCTCTCGCTCCATTCTATAAGACTCAGCGAGCCAGGCAAACCAAGTAGCTCTTCGCCGCCGGTCTGCACGAATTCGTCCTCGTCCAAGAGACGATATGCATCTATGTGAACAAGATGAAGGCGGCCTTGATATTCGGCTATTATTGTGAATGTAGGCGAGATTATAGGCTCCGTTATTCCTAAACCTTGAGCAACTCCTTTAGCGAGAGTTGTCTTCCCAGCGCCAAGATCACCGCGGAATGCAATGATAGACCCGCTTGGCGCTGCACGCCCTATTGCTCTGCCTATTGCGATTGTTCTACGTACATTAGGGCTAGATAGAATAATCAGAGACAAGCCTCCCTCGATATTTCCTAATTTTCTATAGTATGCGCCAAAGGCGGATTTTTCTAGACCTTGATTGAAAGAGGCGTATAATGGAAAGTCAAGGCTGGACTTTTGGCTCGCTAAGCACAATAATAATTTAATGAGAACAAAATATGCCGATAATCAAACAAAGATAAGCATTTAATATTGAGAGGCTCAGATGGAACGATTTAGAGCAAGCGATGGCAAAGAACTAGCTTATCTGCAATTCAACCCTAAAAATGAAGCAAAAGCCGTGGTTATCGTTGGTCATGGCATGAATGATCACAAAGAGCGTTTTATACATCTTGCTGAAGCACTTACGCCGATTGGTACTTCCGTCTGGATTCCTGACCTTAGAGGTCATGGCGATACCGATTCTGATACCAATAGAGGCTATCTAACTGACAAGGATGGGTTCGAACGCGTTGTCCAGGATTTGGTTGAAATGGGAGACTACGCTTCGAGCTGTATGGGGGGATTGCCACTTTATTATTTTGGGCATTCATTTGGAGCCCTTATTGGCATGGCTTTAATTGCTACTTACGGGAAATATCTTCATGGAGCAGTGCTTTCCGCTCCACCCGAGCCGCAAAAGCCTTTTATGGATAAGGTAGGTGGTTTGATGATTTCTATTGGCGGAGCATTAAAGGGCTCTCATGCTCCTGCAAAGCTTCCAAATCGGATGACCTTTGGCCAATATGCAAAAACTGTAATAGATGCAAAGACAAGATTCGACTGGCTTTCCAGGGATTCGGCGATCGTCGATGCATACATTTCAGACCCTAAATGCAACTTTATCTGCACTTATGGATTCTATCGCGATCTTCTTCATGGTGTTAGAAAAGTATATAGTGATGGCTTTCTAGAGAGCATTCCTCTATCGCTTCCTCTATTATTAATATGTGGCTCTGCCGACCCAGTTATAGGCATGAAAGAGGGATATGAAAGGCTTGTGCAGAGATTCAAACTTCTTGGCATGATCGATTTTGAATCTAAATGCTATGAGGGAGGCAGACATGAGTCGCTCAATGAAATCAATAAGCAGGAAGTACTGAACGACATCATCAACTGGTTCTCTCGACACATTCGATGAATTTTTGTACTGTATGAGCATGCATTTTGGAGCAGCTTTGTGAGAATGCGGTACTTTCGTAGTTCAAATGGTAGTCTACAGTCAAAAGCTCGAATATACAGTCAAGAAGATCATTGCATCGATATATCTTGCATCGATAGAGAAGCGCTAGCAATAGTAAATAGGCTAGTCTCGCACGGATATTCAGCCTATATCGTAGGAGGAGCTGTACGCGATTTGTTGCTTGGAAGGCGGCCTAAAGACTTCGACATAGTAACCGATGCCTTACCCAATCGTATTCGAAAAATATTTAGTAATTCTCGAATCATTGGAAGGCGCTTCAAGCTCGTCCATGTTTATTCTAATAGGAAGATTTACGAGGTGAGCACATTTCGCTCTTTGTCGAATGGTACTGTCGGCAATGAATATGGGACAATCAGCGAGGATGTACGACGGCGAGATTTCACTGTTAATGCGCTTTACTTTGATCCGCTCGCTTCAGAGATACTGGATTTTGTCGGGGGAGTCGAGGATATACATTCCGGTAAGTTAAAGGCGATTATACCTCTAAATAGGATTTTTAGCGAAGATCCTGTTCGTATGGTGCGCGGTATTAAGTATGCTTCAACCAATCAATTTGTAATTACATTGCCATTGAGATTGGCGATTCGGCGTGATGCGCCGCTTCTTGATTCCGTAAGCCCATCGAGGCTTGCAGAAGAGTTCTATAAGATAATAGCTACTGGAAAATCAGTAGAAATCATCCAAGCATTGGATAGATATGGCCTTTTGCAATATCTATTGCCTGAGGTTCATGCTTCAATACATGGAGATAAAGCATTCAAGGATGCATTTTTAAGAGACTTGGCTTCTCTCGATCTGCTGGCCCAGGCGCCTGAGAGTAGCCTTCTAAACAGCGTAACCGCCGCTGAGATTATTCAGGCGGATAAAAGGCTCATATCTCCATTTCT
>MWDY01000095.1 GCA_002070755.1 Spirochaetes bacterium ADurb.Bin110
CCCCGAAGGAAAGCTCGCGGCATTCTGTTCGTCCACTGGTGGATGGCTTCCTCTTCTCTGCACAATGAATTGTACGGTGGCAAGCGAACAGATCCGTATGTTGTTCGGCATGAGCATAGAAGATATGAATTATAGCGCGGCTATGGCGCCAATTGGAGCCGAAGGTATTGTGGTCTTGCCATTTTTCAATGGCGAAAGGATTCCAAACTTGCCACAGGGGAAGGCAGGCATCCTCGGAGGAACCGCTACTAATTTTTCAAAGGAAAATATCGCAAGGGCGGCGATGGAAGCTGCGATATTCGGAATGCGAATTGGCCTTGAGTCTTTCAAAAGACTTGGATTCCCAGCATGCGAGATAAGGCTTACGGGAGGCGGAGCGAAAAGTGCTCTTTGGCGCGAAATTGCGGCAAATGTGACAGGCCTGCCAGTGCATGTTCCAAAAGAAGAAGAGGCGGCGGCCCTAGGTGCCGCTCTCCAGGCTCTCTGGTGCTACGAATGCATTCAACGTTCTCGGCCTGTGGAAATTGAGACGATAGTCGATAAGCATGTGAACTTCGATGAAGGCTCCAATGTCGAGCCCGAAAAACTTAAGGTTATGAAATATGAAGCAGCCTATGCCGAATATGAGAAATATTTGGGAGCGCTGACTCCTCTCTATAGATAGGATGGTATGGAGAAGAACAATTCCGGAAAGGAAAAGCGAATGGCAGAATATTTTGTTGGACAGAAAGAATATTTCCAAGGTATTGGAAAGATTCGCTATGAAGGTCCTAAGAGCGACAATCCCCTTTCTTTCAAGTATTACGACCCGGAGCGAAAAGTTGGCGGCAAAACTATGCGAGAGCATTTGCGCTTTGCTATCGCATACTGGCATAGTTTCGGTGCGGATGGTGCCGATCCATTTGGGGCTGCTACCCATATCCATCCATGGATAAGCGATGCTAGCACCACAATGGAAGCCCATGAGCATAAACTCGACGCTGCTTTTGAATTCTTCACTAAGATTGGCGCAGATTTCTATTGTTTCCACGATCGAGATCTAGCGCCCGAAGGAGAGAATCCCAACCAGAGCGAAAGAAACCTCGCGCACATGGTGAAACTCGCAAAGGAGCGCCAAGAAGCGACCGGTGTGGGGCTTTTGTGGGGTACCGCCAACCTCTTTACGCATCCGCGCTATATGAATGGCGCCGCAACGAATCCCGAATTAGAGGTTGTGGCTTACGCTGCCAACCAGGTCAAGGCAGCGATAGATGCTACAATTGAGTTGGGCGGTCAGGGCTATGTGTTTTGGGGTGGCCGAGAAGGCTATATGACCCTGCTCAACACTGACCTCAAACGCGAAAAAGACCACCTCGCTCGATTTCTGACCATGGCTCGCGACTATGGCCGCGCCCATGGCTTTAGGGGCATGTTCTATATCGAACCCAAACCCATGGAACCCACGAAACACCAATACGATTTCGATGTGGAGACTGTTGCAGGTTTCCTTCGCGCCTATGGCCTCGAAAAGGATTTCCGCGTCAATATCGAGGCGAACCATGCAGAGCTCGCGGGCCACGATTTTAACCACGAACTGGAAACCGCATCTTCACTCGGCATATTCGGTTCGGTCGACGCGAACCGAGGCGATCCCAGAAATGGCTGGGATACCGATCAGTTCCCAATAAATGTCTATGATACAACGCTTGCCATGCTCGCAATCCTGCGCGCAGGCGGCTTTGTGACAGGCGGCCTTAATTTCGACGCCAAAATTCGCCGGAATTCGGTCGATCCTGCCGACCTCTTCGAAGCACACATTGGTGGCATGGATGCTTTTGCGGCTGGTCTTCTTGCCGCGTATCGCATAATCGATGATGGGAAACTCGATGCCTTTGTCCGTCAGCGCTATTCGTCCTTCGACTGCAATATTGGCAAACGCTTCGAAGATGGTCATCTTGGTTTCGAAGAACTTGCTCAGCTTGCCTCTACGGCAAGTTCTCCAAATACCGATAAAATCGGTCGCACATCCGGCAAGCAAGAATATCTCGAAAATTTGATTATGCAGTATGTGCTGGGAGTGGAGTAATTTAGTCAATTGATAATGAATTGAGGAGGTATGACATGATTGAAGGTAGCAATGAGGTAAATACCTCGAAAAAGTTGCGATATGGGATGGTCGGTGGCGGCAAAGGAGCCTTTATAGGCGATGTTCATCGCAAGGCGATTGCAATGGATGGGCTTGCCGAGCTTGTCGCAGGCAGCTTCTCGCAGAGTTTCGAGAATACTTGTGAAACGGGCCGAAATCTAGGATTGTCGCGCGACAGACTCTATGCGACCTATGTTGAGATGGCAGAAAAAGAAGCGAGCAGACCCGATTGCATCGATTTTGTATCCATCGTTACCCCAAATGCACTGCACTATCCTATTGCAAAGACATTCCTTAATGCAGGAATCAATGTTGTATGCGACAAGCCGCTGACTTTTGAAGAGTCAGAGGCGAGGGAGCTTCAGGAGATTGCTCGGCAAAAAGATCTCTTCTTTTGCGTAACTTATGCCTATACTGGTTACCCTGCAGTCAAGCAAGCGCGAGAAATGATCCGCCGAGGGTATATCGGAGACATACGCTTTGTCAATGCTGAATACCCACAGGAGTGGCTAGCTACTGCAACTGAGCGAGAAGGTTCCAAGCAGGCTTCCTGGAGGACGAACCCTGCACTTTCCGGCAAATCGAATTGCGTCGGAGATATCGGGAGCCACGCCGAGAACCTCGTCTCCTATATAACTGGTCTCAAAATCAAATCGCTCTGTGCGCGGCTCGATGCATTTGTCCCTGGCCGAGTGCTTGATGACAATGCATCGATCATGGTCGAGTATGAAGGTGGTGCAAAGGGATTGTATTGGGCTAGCCAGATCGCTATTGGCTACGACAATGCTCTTAAGGTGCGAATCTTTGGAACCAAGGGCACTATTCAATGGTCGCAGGAGAATCCCAATTACCTTTTCGTATCGAAGCTCGGCGAGCCCTCACGCTTGCTTTCTCGCGGCCGCGATCCTTTCTATCCTCATCCGCAATCATACTCGCGAGTACCTTCAGGCCATCCAGAAGGCTACTTCGAAGCTTTTGCAAATATCTATAAGACCTTTATTACCGCGCTTATTAAGAAAAAATTAGGCCAATCACTAACCGAAGAGGATCTAGACTTCCCAACTGCGGAAGAAGGCGCTATCGGTGTGCGTTTTATCGGTAAGTGCGTCGAATCCTCACAAAAGGGTGCGATTTGGCTGGCATTTTAGTGAGGTTCTTTAGAGCTTATATGATAAATAAGATATGATTTTATAGGAGGATGACTATGGCAAGACCAGTGACAATTTTCTCAGGCCAATGGGCAGACCTTCCCTTTGACCAATTTTGCGCTAAAGTCAAATCGTTTGGCTATGATGGTATTGAAATAGCTTGCTGGGGCGATCACATGGATGTCAAAGCGGCAGCAACCGACCCGAACTATGTCAAAGAGCGCAAAGCAATCCTTGAAAAGAATGGACTTAATTGTTGGGCGCTTGGTGCG
>MWDY01000096.1 GCA_002070755.1 Spirochaetes bacterium ADurb.Bin110
ATAGCTGTCCTTTCGCCGCAAAAAGTCCGAAACTGCATTATAGAAATCTTGTTCTTCATCGTTCGGTCTAAAAGGCTGAGTAAGCGCATGGCGTTCGGTATAACGGATATATTCGCTCACTTGTTTACGCAAGGTGCGCGTACAAAATGCGGAAAGACGACGCCGTAGCTCGGTGAGGTCCGAGCTTCCGTTGGCATAGCGAGCGCGAAAAGCCTCAGAGCTTCCGAAAATCTGATCATCGATAAGTATAGAAAGACCATAGAGTTCCATAAGGGAGTTCTGGAGCGGTGTTGCCGTAAGAAGAATCTTCTTGTGGCCTTCCAGCGCCCAGCGGATAGCCTGTCCCATTTTATTTTGCGTTCGATAGGCGTTGCGCAATTTATGCGCTTCGTCAATGACGACGATATCCCAGTTTTGAGCCCGTATTTCGCTGCGCATTGTATACGCAAAATTGAACGACACGATACTAATAGCAGGCCGATCGAATAGGGGAGTAGAAGTATTGGGATTAGAAGCCAAATTGACCCCCGCTATCTCTTCTTCCTTTGAGTATTTGAGCGCGCGCTGTGCCTGCCTCAAAGATTTCGCATCGAGAACCACCGCGGGCAGGTTGAATTTTTCCTCGAGCTCCATAGCCCACTGCTTGCGGATCGATGCTGGACACACCACAAGGATTTTGCGCTTGCGCTCAGCCCAGTATTGACAGATGACAAGCCCAGCCTCGATGGTCTTGCCAAGCCCTACTTCGTCGGCGAGTATCACGCCCTTGGAGAGCGGAGAGCGCAGTGCAAAGAGTGCTGCCTCGATTTGGTGAGGGTTGAGGTCGACCTTGGCATCGAAAAGAGACATAGACAGGCGGTCGAGCCCTTCGGGCGCATGGCGGGTCAAATCCCAGGCAAAGTATTTGGCATGATAGGACGTGATAGCAAGCACAGGAAAAAATCCTAGATTTGATTATAGAACAAGAAATCTGTAAAAGAAATGTCTTTAATAAAGCAATATAGCATATAGACACTCTACTATATTTTACCCATCAAGGCTAATCTATTGCTAAGTCAAGCTCCGATATCGCTCCAAACTTGCATTGAGAAAATTTCTAGACTAATATTTTTATAGGAGGCAGGTATGAAAGAAAAACGGAATGGCAATCCGAAGTCATTGATGCGCACCATCGTCATTTTGTCTATGTTGGTAGCATCGATACTCATGCCACTTGGCGCCCTTGAGCAAAGGGCATACCAAGAAGGTTATGCGATAGGCTCTTCTCAGGCGAGCGAGATCCAACAAAATATAGCAGCAATGAAGTCAGCTGCTCAGCTAAGAAGTACCAATTTTTCGAAAGTTTTGAGGCTCGCAAAGGAAAACGAGACGCTCCTTGCCGCAATTTTGCCAGAGAAGCTCGAATGGATGCATGGTGTCGCAGATGGTTCACGCATTCCCTATGATGACATCCTCATCTACAACACTACTGATAGGCTTATGACGGGATTTGTCGGGGAATGCACTACCTTCATAGCCCAAGGCAATGTACTGGCATCTGTAGCAGGTAGTCTTATCGCAAAAAATCGCGATTTAGGCCCTAATGTTATCTCAGAGGTCTCGAAAGAAATTGCCCATGAATATGGCCCAAATGAGATTTATAAGGCTGCATATATCGATATTCCTCAAGCTCCACGCACTTACTCCTTTGTTGGTTCCCGTTCAGCCGGCCGCTGGGGATATGGCATGGGAATCAACGAATTTCAGGTTATAGTTGCTGATAATGATGCCCCCACAAGAGTTGAATTGGCTTTTACCAAGGGTCTTCATGATAACGATTATGTGCGCCTCGTTTTGGAAAGAGCGAGGACAGCACGCGAAGGAGTTGAAATACTCACCAAGCTCACTGAAAAATATGGTCAAGCCTGGAATTCTATCATGTTTGAAATTGGGGATCCCCAAGAGCTTTGGATCGTAGAGATTGCAAACAAACAATGGGTCGCGCGGCGGTATACAAACTGCTACACGGTAAGGACAAATCAATTTCAGATCACCGATGATTATGAAATATGCTCCGATGACCTTATCACCTATGCACAGGCACAAGGGTGGTTGAGTAGGGATGTCCCAAACACCCAAAAGATCAATTTTAGAGCAGTCTATGGCACAATCGAGCTTTATCCTTCCGATAATGAAAATTTTACCTCACGGCCCGCTGTGGAGACTCTCTATAATACGCAAGTACGGTATGACCGAGGTATGGAACTTCTCAGCAAGATTTCAGGCAACATATCAGCAAAAACCATTATGCCATGCACCAGAGACCATTATGATACCTATACATTGCCAAGCGGAAAGGTATTACAGCTTGACCAAGTGCCCTATTACAGTACCGACTATGTCTATGAAAGGCAGGAATGGGTTGCTGAATACCCCACCAAAGATACAGTAGAGGTATCGATATTCCCGCGGTCAATCTGCCATCATGCGTTTGAAGGAAGTACCGCTTCTACCGCAATCTTGGTCGCCCGACCTGATGTTGAGAATGAGCTTGGTGTAATGCTCCATGCATATTGTCAGCCATGTGATAGCCTTTTTGTGCCTTTCTATGTAGGGGCGTCCGCAGTGGATTCAAGATATTCTACCCCCTATGTAGGTTCAAAGTTCCTTCAAATCTCCAAAATATCATTTGGATGCTATAAGACATATCACGACGGTATAAGGAAAATATTTGACCCTTATGAAACAACCATTTTTGAAGAAATGCCCGAAATGGAGAAACAGTATATGAATCTTAAAGCATCGGGAAAATCGATGGATGCTCAAATGCTGCTTGACGCTTTCTCGATGCAACATTGGGAAGAAGCAATTGAACTCACAGAGAGCACATTAGAATCGATGACAAAACTCACTGTGGAATCTTCGGCTTGGGGCAGATAAGTAAATTGGCAAAGAAGGGCTGCCATGAAACGAGTTTCTATAAAATTTGTCCATAAAGCGGCAGCCCTTCATTAATAAGTATCATCATAATTATCTATTTTAAAATAACATAAAGAAACATATTGGGGAACGAAAGACCTGCAGGGCAAACGCCCACAGGTATCATTTTATTTCTCTAAGGAAGACACTCAATTCTCCCATAGAACATCCATGGCCTCTAGTTCTTCTGCCACCGAGGGCTCGAAGTAGGTAAGCGGGCTTGGCATGTCTGGTGTCTCGCCACCATATTTTTCGTCATGAATACTGAAATGAACATGGCTACCGCCCTCATAGTAAGGAATAATGCCAATTGGATATCCAGCCCTCACGGCTTGTCCCTTTTTTACAAGAATATTGGCTTTCACCTCTTCTGGAGTAATTGGATTCCTTGTTATCTCATCGATTCCGACTTCGAAATGATAATCAACCTTGACATCTTTTGAAATTGCAATTTCGATACGATAATTCCTAGCGCCCTTATCGCTATCTAAGCCCAAATGTGTGTCTGTGTTGACGGTCGCAACTGTGCCATCTGCAATTGCGTAAAATGTGGCTGTCTTGCCTTCATAAGGACAAAAGTCGATCCCGCCGTGGAACTGCTGCTTTCCGCTGTCATCTGTCCAGC
>MWDY01000097.1 GCA_002070755.1 Spirochaetes bacterium ADurb.Bin110
GAGGACGCGGCAAATCAATGAATAGTAATTGAGGAAAAGCTTTTATCAAGAATGTCATAGATTACAATGGAGCTTATTGCATTTCAATGAGATTTTGTAGTATACTAAACATATGGATAGAGATTTTGCACCTATCATGGAAGATTTACCGAAGCCGTTTGTATCAAGGTATAGAGTATCCAAATATCCGGCAAAGTATTTTCGCGAGCTCCGAGCAAAGGGATTTAGAAACAAAACAATTTCTGAAATGTATGGTATTTCAGAAATGAAAGTGAGAAAGGTGATAAATAAATACCCAGATGATAAAAGAGTAACCGTGTTCGTTTGGGAAAGCGTTCCATTGATTGGTCGCTACCTTGGTTTTTATGATGAACTTTGTGACGAAGAAGGCCATAAATGGGATTATTTAGATTTAAAAAAGATTCATAGCCAATTCTAGTTGGCTAAAATAAATATCACGTTAAGGAGAACAGGAGTAAGGACAACTGATCCCTGCCTTAACGTTGCTCTGGTTCCGTATGGGGCCGTGAAGAGCTGAAGGCGCCCTGTTTTATCCTGTGCGCCAACATTCTCTCCCCAAAGTGAGGGGAGGAGTGTTGGAGGCGCACCATGCGTGAACCAAATCAGCAAATTTTTTTCCTTTCTAGAAAAGAGGCTGCTCAGTACCTGCGTATCAGCCTCGCGACCCTTGTTCGTCGTCTAGACGACGGATCCATTCCTTACATCAAACTCGGTAAACGTATTCTCATACCAGTTGAAGCACTAGAGCGACTGGCCTCAAGCATGTTCACAATGCAAGGGGGCAAGTGATGAAAACCCCTACCATAGATGCAGATGCACTCTTTGCAATTCTTAAGCCAGAAGTTGAAAAGCTTTGCTACAACGCTCCCCTATTTGGGGAAATTACTCTAAGGGCGACAATCCACGATGGTAATATAGCGAAAATATCCACAGGAATAGAAATTTCTTGCAAGATTCAACCCCGCTCGTTGGACAGAGAGGGGCAAAAATGAGCAACACAATAAAAAATGAAGCCCGCTGGCGGGGCGGGCTGGAAGCAGGGCAAAAAGCTTTATCTCCAGATACTGTAATCAATTACAACGATGTAGTCAAGCGGCTTGAAGCATACGCAGAAACAAACCGTAGCGAAGCAAGCGCCCGTGCCTTCCTTCAATCGATGACGGACTACGAGTTAGAGGCAAATATTGACGCCATCAGGGATGCTTTGAACCTCGAAAAGGCTTTCATCCGCAAACTTCATAAGGCTGAGACCAAGAGTCATGGCACGGGGCTAGACTTTGATGAGCCGCAGCCGGCAAGCGAGCCGCAAGATGGCGCTAAACTCTTACAAGATATACAGTTACAAATTCGTCGGTTCATTATAGCAGACACTGATTCGATTTTGGCTGCGGCCTTATGGATCGTACTTGCCCACCTGACAGACAGTGTGGCCGTGCTACCCTTGCTTGTACTGAATTCACCAGTAAAAGCATGTGGGAAGAGTAGCTTCCTAGATGTGATCGCCCGACTTGTACCGAAAGCAATACCCGTTGCGAATATTTCGACCGCCGCGCTTTTTCGTTCTATTGATCAGTACAAACCTACGCTACTCATCGACGAAGCTGACCACTTGTTTCAGGACAATAATGACTTACGAACGTTATTGAATGCTGGCTTTTCGCGAAATAATGCATTTGCGCTACGCACTGTGGCCGTGGGCGATAATTTTGAGAGCAGGATGTTCAGCACCTGGGGCGCCAAAGCGCTCGCGCTGATTGGGAGGTTGCCGGACACGCTCGAATCCCGCAGCGTGATTGTTCCAATGCGCCGAAAACTACCGAGCGAGCACACCGAGCGCTTGCGTTCCGACATTGACCAGGGCTTCGTGCCTTTGAAAGCTAGAATTATTCGATGGGCACGTGACAACGCTGGCAAGATTGCTGCTACTGATCCTGTAATTCCCGATGGGCTGACTGACCGGCAAGCTGATATTTGGCGTGAGCTTTTGAGGATTGCGGATGTTGTGGATGCCGATATTGGCTACGAAGCGCGCATAGCTGCGCGATCCATATGCGATATTGCAAACGCGACCGATAGCGGAGACTTTGCAACGCTACTTCTTCAAGATTTGAAAACCATGTTCGAGAGCGAGCCTTCGCGCACTGCCTGGCCTTCCTATATGATTATTCAGTATTTGACCGCGATAGAAGGTAGACCCTGGGCAGAGTACCGACACGGCAAACCACTTTCTGAAAACGGTCTTGCTCGCTTATTGGCAAGATTTGACATTCGACCGCTAAAGCTGGATTCCAATTCCAGAGGATACAAACTATCACAATTCAACGATGTGCTTTCACGCTATCTACCTAATTCAACCGCCATACCGCCATTAAGCGATGATAAATCTTTGCTAAATAATGAATTACAAAATTCAGGTTGCTATGGCGGTTCCACTTCGCAACCGCCACAAGTGGAAGTGGCACAGATTCCTGAAGCGGTATCACCCGACTGGCCCGCGCAAGCAGTATCACCAGAGATCGAAAAAGTGCTCGATGAAACGAGGGGGTTGGATATATGGTGAAATTCAGCACTATAGATTGGTTCGACTTTCAGCGCATTTTGATCGGGATGCTATTCAAGGACAATTCCCTGCTGCCAGAGACAGACGAGAGCCTATTTTTTGAAAGCGACTTTCGGGTGATCTACTGCGCAACAAGAGATTTAATTAAAAAGGGCAAGCGGGCGACGCAAAAGACGGTTCGCGCTGAATTGGAATCGCTAGGGATGCCAGACGATGCGCGAGAAGTGCCAGAAGCATGGTTCACGGTTGCAAACAAGGCCTTTTATATTAAACAGCTCACAAGAAAACGTGATGCAAAAGCCCTGCAAGCGAAGCTGCAGGATGCCTTGCGTGCGCTTGAACGTTCCGGCTGGGCTGGCTGATTATGGACAATGACTTGTGCCACTTGCCAACCGCAACTGGCATAGCAACCGGCACAGAATATTTGTATATTCAATAAGCAATTACAGTGTTTTATGCCGGATTGCCACTTGAAAAGGGGGTGCTAGAAATATATTTACTGACAGAATTGGACAAGAAACGGACATGGATATTTCGTTGCGGATGTTTAGAAAGGGGGTTGCAATGGGAAAAATAGAAGATGGGAAGAAACAGGTACTACATAAAGAAGTTCTACGACACCGGAAAAGGATTCCCCTGCGATGGCGTAAATTCGCTGAAGAGTATTTCTTGAGCGGCTTCAAGAATGCAACCGAATCGTATCGCAAGGCCTATGGCGATTCCGTGGAGGCGGCGCATATTTGTGTAGCTCAATTATTAGCAAAGCCGCGATTTCAAGAATATTTTGCCGAGTTTCTTGAAAAGCAATTAGGTGATGACAAGGCGGTCCTTACGGCGCAAGTCATTCAGAAGATGAAAGCCCGAGCTTTCTATGATCCCGCCGATATTATCAATGATGACGGCAGCTTACGGCAAAGCATGGAAGAGCTCTCGGCAATGGGCTTGAGCTATGCGATTGATGGCATCGAACGATCGTACACAAAAGAGGGCGACCAGATTATAAAAGTGAAGCTCGCGGATCGGCAGGCAGCGCTCGAAAGTTTGGCGAAATATTTGCGCTTGATCCAGCATGGCAATAATGTTGAGATAAATGCGGAGAAATCGTATCAATTTGTCGTGATACAAAGGATGACGCCAGCAGAATGGGATATTTATTACGAGCAGAAGATGCAGAAGATATATGGGACCCCCAGCCCCGACAAGCCGAAGCAATAACGAGTCCAGGCTTAGAATTCTTCTTTGGTGACACGCCATGCCCTATATGGATTGAAATTGATAAAAAATTATAGAAGTTAAGTTTAGTTAACAAATAAAAAACCCCGCAGAAGCGATAGCTCGATAAGCGATAGCTCAATAATGCTATTTAATAGAAACAGCCTATAGGGGCTTCTATTTGGCAAGGGGTGTTTTTATACGGCCTGGCCTTACAAAACCGCGCCATGGCCGTCTATCAGGGACAGCGGGCAATGGAGAGCACAGAGTATTCGCGATATTCTGCTTGACAGCTGCTTCTGAAGGTGGTGTAACTATGCTGGTACCCCCGAGGGAATTATCATGACCCTGCTGGGAGAATAAGATGACCCCCGACATAGATGGTCAAAAAGGAGCATTCCTCATGGATGCCAAAAAAGAACAGGAACGAGCAGAACTGCATCGCACCATCTGGAACATCGCAAACCAGCTCCGTGGTAGTGTGGACGGCTGGGATTTCAAGCAATATGTGCTAGGGATGCTGTTTTACCGCTACATATCCGAAAATCTGACTAGTTACATCAACCGGGGAGAGCGCGAAGCAGGAAATCCAGACTTCGACTATGCAAAACTTACCGATGAGGAAGCAGAACCCGCTCGGATGGACTTGGTGCAAACCAAAGGCTTCTTTATTCTTCCAAGCCAGCTCTTTGAGAATGTTCGCCAGCGCGCTGCAGCAGATGAAAACCTGAATGAAACCCTGGAAAAGATTTTCCGAAGCATTGAGGCTTCAACCATTGGCGGTCCCAGCGAGGCTAACTTTAAAGGTTTGTTTGACGATATAGATGTCAACAGCAACAAACTCGGCCCCACTGTTGCCAAGCGCAACGAAAGACTGGTCAAACTTCTGGATGAAATT
>MWDY01000098.1 GCA_002070755.1 Spirochaetes bacterium ADurb.Bin110
GCCTGATTGGGTTTTCAAAGACAAGCGCGAATACCATGGACGCTGTCGCCGATCGCGATGCTGCGGTAGATTATGCGGCTTGCTCAGCGATTCTAATGATGCACCTGTCGCGCTTCTGTGAAGATATTGTGCTGTGGGCTTCATCGGAGTATGGGTTCATCACAATTTCGCCTCGTGCCAGCACAGGTTCGAGCATAATGCCGCAAAAGCGCAATCCAGATGCTGCAGAACTAATCCGTGGAAAAGCTGGGAGAGTATTCGGCGATTTGCAGGCCCTGCTTGTGATGGAGAAAGGGCTTCCTTATGCATACAACCGCGACTTGCAGGAGGATAAATCGCTCTTTTTCGATATCGAAGACACCGTGCAGAGCTCGCTCGAAGCCTTTGCTATTCTGGTCCAGTGCATCGAGCCAAATATCGAGCGCATGCGATCGGCGCTAGAGAAAGGGTATATCGAAGCGACAGACGTCGCTGAATTCTTGGTAATAAAAGGAATTCCATTCCGCACCGCGTATCAGGCGGCCAAGCGGCTTGTTGAACATTGCATCGAAGAAAAAAAGAGCCTGCGCTCTATTGCACAGGCCGATCTTTCGGTCCATGAGGCCTTTGACAAGGCTGCGATCGATGCAAGGGAGCTTGCGGAATATCTTGACCCTGTTGCTTGTGTTGCACGCCGATCCCAGATAGGAGGGCCTGCGCCAGAGCGTGTGGCCGAGCAGATCGAGCGCCTGCGAAGATTGATCGCATCTTGAGGGCGCATGCTAGATCTTGCCAAGGAATCTCGCTCGTGGAGTTCCATTGACAAAATTATCGGGATTTTCCAGAATGGACAGGCTAGAATTCCAGCCCAAGTGTATAGTTTAGTTATTTATCGCTCTCTTTAGTTGCCTCGATTTTTATGCTCTCTACCTTGATTCCATTATATTGTCTTTTGCTGATGTCTTTGTCTTCTCCTATAACATTGACCTTAAATCCTGCATTTCGAATTGTTTTAAGGTACTCATCCTTCAATATGGCACCACCGACGCAGCCTGCAATGAGCTCTTCATTGTTTCTTTGTTCCTGTGTCAATTCTTCCAATAAGACGATATCCGAAACAAACATTTTTCCGCCATTTTTTAAGACTCTATATGCTTCGCTAAAAACTTTTTCTTTGTTCGGTGATAAATTGATAACACAATTGCTTATTATAACATCTATTGTATTTGCTTCAATTGGAATGTTTTCAATATCTCCTAATTTGAATTCAACGTTTTGATAGCCATATCGTCCTGCATTTTCTTTTGCCTTACGAATCATCTCTTCGCTCATATCGAGGCCAATAACCTTTCCTTTATTCCCAACTTTTTTGGCAGCTAGAATAGCATCAAAACCAGCACCGCTTCCTAAATCTAGGACTACATCGGCTTCTTTTATGGTTGAAAGAGCCACTGGATTTCCACAACCAAGTCCTAGATTAGCCTCTGATGCAACATTGATCTCTTCTTCAGAATAACCAATGCTTTTTGATATTTGTGTTGCCGAAAGCGAAGTGCCGCAACATGATGAGGTCTTGCCGCATCCACAACCACTTTTTGCAATTTTCGAATACTTAGTTTTAACAATTTGTTTTATTTCATCATCTTTCATCTATACCCTCCTAAAATAAAATAACAAATTTTGCTGCTTTCTATTACTTCAGTCGTACTCCTTTGTGTTTGTCATAAATATAGCATTCTGGCGTTTCCAATGATTTTTTCAATTTCCAAATTGCGAGGTTGATTGCACGCCGCCAGAATCAATGCTTCTGCTGAGTCTGGCACGGTAAGTGGCGAGCAGCCATTTGAATATTTTGCCGTGAATTGGATATTTGAGGTGCAAAAGCTCGTGCTGGATGATCTTTATGCGGACTCTGTCGGATTGGTCGAGGGGGGTCGAAAGTGAGCCGGCTTTAGATCGAGAAGCTTGCCCATTTGTGGCATTCTATAGTCTTCGGTATAAGAAATGTAAAGCAGTTTTCTACATGAAAAAAGGTGGTCTGCAGTATAGAATGGAAAGTCGAAATAACTTTTATTCTTTGCAGACGAGGCGCCGAGAGCAAAAAGCATACGCGGGAGCTACGAAAAACAGAAGGTCTTTGATGTCGAGCCTTTTAGAAAGAAGATAATCCGCTGCGTAGAGGCAAATAGAGACAACAAGGATTCAAAGATAAGCAGCATCTACGATCTATTAGAAGAGCCCTGCGTTAGGAAAATGGACTATGTGGATGAACAGGCTATCCCCTATGGAGAACAAGCACAACTGGATTATAGCCAATAGCTCCTAGAGGATACTTCCATAGTTCATTTTATCGCTCTGTGCTAAGAAGAACCTGTCTTCTTTAAGTCTAAGCTCAGGATCACACTTTTACCGCAGCGCAATCAATTGCTGCAATCTACAACTTCAGGGTGAGGATAGGTGGTCGCTTTACCACATTCGTGATCGAGCAAGACCGCTGCCTTGTCTACGAAGAAAAGTATGGAGAAATCACTCCTACAAGGGTATTCAAGTATTTTCTTTTAGAGCAAGAAGTGAGTCTCTATGTCTGCCATGCTCAGGATCCCCAGATGAAAGGTCAGATATAAGACCTTGTGAAATACGTTAATATCAATTATTTCAGTGCAAGGCTCAAAGATGGCTTTTCAATAGAAAAGGCTATAGCTGGTATTCCGAAATGGTGTGACATAAAGAATACTGCAATCCGCCTACCATTCCCAGATTACTTTCAAAAAAACATCTTGACACTAGCTCTTTTGACAGATGGCTAGCGTTTTGTTAATATAGGGACGACGAGGGGGGCAGGTACCATACGATGGTCTTGAACATATTCAAGTCACTGAAAAGCTTCTTTTATATACCAATACCCGGCCAATATAAGGAAAAGTTCGCTATTTCTACTTGTACCACCAACATAGCCAAAGCTAAAATCGTCTCGATAACCATCTTATTGTTAGAGATTATCATGATCATTGGGTCCTTTGTCGGCAAGAAAGAAAGGGTGTTCGAACAACCTGACATATACTACTTTTCGATGTATGTCGTATTGGCTATAGCGATGGCGGCATTTTGGCTGGTTTTTGTCGTGCTGGGAAAGGACATTCCCAGGCATCTGAAGACCATACAAGTCGCGGGAATAATTTTTTCCTGTTTGCTATTGTTTTGGGGCGCTGGTATATCCTTGCTGGATCAAATAGCTTACGGACAAATCATTGTGTACCTGGCAACGGTCATAGCGATTTCAGTTGTTCCACTCTTTCAGCCGATTATTTTTTTTCTCCTGTTTGGAGCTGCCCAAGTATTCTTTGTCGTCCTTCTGCCGTACTTTCAGAAATCTGGCGAACTATTGTTCGGCAATATATTGAACAGTACGACGTTGGTTTTACTTTCATGTATGATAGCCCGCATGCGGTTTAAAAGCTGGACCGAAGATTTTCTGAATAAAGAAGCACTGCTGGAAAAGAACGATGAAATTGAGAGAGTCAATAGTAAATTAGTCGAGGTAAATAAAAAATTGGAGATTCTTTCTCAAATTGACGGTTTAACCGGTGTCTTAAACCGTTTTGCCTTTGATGAAGCTTTAAGAACAAGATGGAATACATGTAAGGCTACCGG
>MWDY01000099.1 GCA_002070755.1 Spirochaetes bacterium ADurb.Bin110
GGAACTGGAGGCGGAGGCTCGAATGCTGTAAATCGAATGATTATGGCAGGATTGAAAAATGTGCAATTCATAGCGGTAAATACCGATTTGCAGGATCTAGGTCGTTCAAAAGCAGAAATAAGGCTTGGAATAGGGTCCAAAATCACAAAAGGGCTCGGCGCTGGAGGGAAACCAGAAATAGGAGAGAAGGCTGCCATAGAAGATAGAGATAAGATCGAGCAAGCGCTCCGCGGAGCTGACATGGTCTTTGTGACAGCAGGTCTTGGCGGGGGCACAGGTACAGGTTCTGCTCCAATAATTGCGCAGGCAGCTAGAGATCTTGGAGCTTTGACAGTTGCAGTTGTTACAAAACCTTTCGCTTTTGAAGGCAAAATCATAAATAGAATAGCAGAAGAAGGCTTTTCGAAGCTAAAGCAGGCCGCCGATACGGTGATCATTATACCTAATCAGAATCTTCTTAGGGTTGTGGATAAAAAAACCCCACTAAAAGAAGCTTTTAGAATTGCCGACGAGGTGCTGAGGCAAGGAGTTCAGGGAATTTCTGATCTGATAACACTTGCTGGAGATATCAATATAGACTTTGCCGATGTCCGGACCGTAATGGAGGGGCAGGGCGATGCAATAATGGGTATCGGAATAGGTAGCGGAGACAATCGCGCCCAAGAAGCTTCCGAGAGGGCGATCAATAATCCTCTTCTCGATGATGCATGCATAGAGGGTGCTAGGAATATCCTTGTAAATGTAACATGCGGCGAGGATTTTTCTCTTATAGAATATCAGGAAGTTATCGATCTCATAACATCAAAGGCCGCCGAAGATGCCCATATTATCGTGGGTGTGGTAACAGATAGTTCGATAAAAGATGAGGTGAGAGTGACGGTGATTGCGACTGGCTTTGGTCCCATGCGTCAGAAGTTAGGAGAAAAGGTAGGAACAAAAAATACTATTGCAATGCCTTTGGGATCGATTCGGCCAAGCGAATTTCTTAGCCCAGGCGAATGGCCACTACACGAAGAAAAACCAGCTCAAAACCGAGATCGTGGGAGTGAGAACAAGGATAAGCCCAATTTTAGGGATAATTTTGGCAAAATAAGCTTCGATCCCGAATCCGATAATGATGAATTCGATATTCCAACAGCACTTCGCAATAAGCGCTTGATCCCCGAGGATTTCGGAGGCAGAAGGTGAGTATTCTTGTGCGGCGTTTTCAAGCATATCTGCTCTCTACAAGGAGACGCTCTGTACTTACTGCGGATGCATACATTCGCGAAATCGAGATGCTAGAGAGTTTCCTTTTTCAGTATGGAAAAACGCTGCTCGATGCAAGTGAAGAAGATCTCCTTACATATCTCGTTCGCAGGTCACAGTCAGGACTTCAAAGAACAACCATTGCTCGTATAATCGCGAGTTTACACTCATTCTATCGATTTTGTCTAAATGAAAAACTCAGAGCAGACGATCCATCGATACAAATACGAACACCAAAGCAAGATAGGAATCTGCCTGATGTGCTCGATACAGATTCCATCGAACATGTATTGGAATGTATTGACATTAGTTCACCCAATGGACTTAGGGATAGGGCGCTTTTCGAGCTCATATATTCTTGCGGACTAAGGATATCCGAGGCTGCAGCTCTTAAGTTTCAACAGCTCTATCTCGAAGAAAAATTGCTGAGAGTCATAGGAAAACGAAAAAAAGAACGTCTTGTTCCATTTGGCGACGAAGCTAAGTATTGGCTGACCCGCTATTTTACAGAGGCAAGGCCTCTTCTGGAAAAACATGAGAAATCAGATTTTATATTTCTTAATCAGGAGGGCAAAGGCATCTCCCGCAAGGGAATTTGGAAGCGATTTAGTCAGATACGCGAAAAATCGGGAGTCAAAGCCAAGGTCCATACATTTAGGCATAGCTTTGCCACTCATTTGTTAGCAGGAGGAGCAGATCTTCGGACGGTTCAGGAGCTTCTCGGGCACTCTGATATCGCTACAACACAAATCTACACACATATCGATGAGGAATCGCTGGGCATGTATCACAAGGAGTATTTTCCACGGAAATGAAAGAAGAATAAGGCAAGGCAACAGGGAAGCAAAAAATGAAAGCGGAGAACGAGATTAGATGCGCTTATCCTCATGGAGGATCCTCACAAATGACATTCGCGAAAAAGCATGAGGGAAAAGGCAAGCTTATCCAATTGCAGCTCGATCGTATCTCAGCAATTCAGCCTTCCATGGATAACATTTCTCTTTCTCTAAAGCTGGCTTTCCAAAGGCTTCATTTTCTCAGTTGGCAGGAGCGCATTCTGCTCCTTGAGAACATTCGTGACATGGAGGATTTCCTAGCCCTGGGTCTTGCCGAAATCGAGAGCTTTCTATACCGTTCAATGCATGCACGATTATTGGATATGGGTAAGATCTGCGAACAAGCTGAGCGAGATGTCAACATATTAGGTCGATTAGGGGCAAAATTTGTCTGCATTGTCGACAGAGAGTATCCTCCGCTTTTGAGGGAAATACATAGAGCGCCATTTGGGCTTTTTGTGCGAGGCGATACAAAGACTTTAAACCGACCATCAGTCACTATGGTGGGAACAAGAGGTCCGACATCGAAAGGGCTTAATGCTGCGCGGCTTTTGGCAAAAGAAGCAGCAGATAAGGGTGTTGTGGTGGTATCTGGACTTGCTCGTGGGATAGATGCTGCGGCACATCGTGGAGCAATTCAAAGCAGTGCTGGATCTACTATTGCTGTTCTGCCCTGTGGACCAGAGCGAGTCTATCCGCCCTCGAACGCAGTTTTGGCAGCGGCGATTCTCGATTGCGGAGGATGCTTAGTTACGGAATATCCGCCAGGCGTAAGCCTAGATAGATATCGGTTTCCAGAACGAAATCGCATTCTTGCAGGATTTTCCAAGCTTACACTAGTTGTAGAGGCTCCAGAGAAATCTGGTGCGCTCATTACAGCGGAATTTGCTCTTGGAGAAGGTCGAGACGTAGTGGTCGCTGCCTCCTGTCTTGGATCTTCTCGAAATGCAGGTGCGGATGCTCTGAATCAGGATGGTGCTTTGGCGATAAGCTGCGGCGCTGAACTCGCCTCCATGATCAAGGATGAATGTGATGGAATATAGACCTTGATTATTTATATCAAATTCAGCTGCAATTGAAGGGGTTATTGAATGGCAGCAACGAGAAGGAAAGAAAAGAAGGCTCCTGGAGCCGCCGAGTCGGCTGATGCCTCCAAGCTAAAGACTCTTGTAATAGTGGAATCGCCTGCAAAGGCTCGTACAATCGAAAAATATCTTGGTTCTCGGTATAAAGTTCTTGCCTCTAATGGCCAG
>MWDY01000100.1 GCA_002070755.1 Spirochaetes bacterium ADurb.Bin110
TCGTATACTTAGGCTGGCACAATTATGAAAAACATTACAGGATTGCTAAGCATATCATTCTGACGCATGCTGAAGTAGCTGGTATTGAAAGAAATGCGATTTGCAAGGCTAGAGAATCACAGTTCAAAGAGCGTGCATTCCTAAGCAGAATAGGATTGTCGATTCTTGAAAGAAGGCTATGGCTTAGGAGTTTCTCAACTCCTCTTAAGAGAAAAGCTGAGTATGTGCCTTTCTATGCTTATGCATGAAAAACACTCCTAGCAGATTGCCAAAGCAATATACACAAGGTTCGTAGCAGTATTGAAAATATCATATGCCAAAAATAATCATCGAATGACGCGGAATAGGAAATTCCAAAGAGGCAGCGGGCACTCCAAATTCGGAAGATTCCGATAGTTCGGATGACTTGGATGTTTCGGACCGTTCGGATAATCGAGATAATTCAAAAGACTCAGATAATTCAGCTATAATCAACTGCTCTCTATCCGAAAGGTTTATCGCGCCATAGATAGACCCATCTCTACTGAAGAAATCATAGAGCCCGCGTGTTCTGCCTGGATTTCTTTCTACACCGAACCCCTTGCCCTCGATGCGCCTGTACCATTCGACAAGCTCTTTTGTGAATGCAGCTTCGGAAAGCGCGTCGGCATCGCTCTCACTCTCTATTCTGGCGTCATTGGTAAAGCGTGCGGGATCATCGGAGGTCATAAGCTGAGAGCCAAACATCGCAGCCACCATTCCAATAAGAAATTTTTCGGTATCCTTAAGGCTAGTTTGGTCTGTTCTGTAAAAGATGACATCTGGATCGCAGAAAAGGAGGGTTTTGTCCAAAATTGCGCGCCCGATACTGTCTTCCAAGTTTACTTTGGCAGAGGGTCGACCTTGATGGCCTATAAGCCTGAGCTGTAGCCATTCCCAATGTTCGCGAGTATCGGCACCCGAGCGCATAAGCGGCATGAAAGGCGCGGTAGATTCTATGGGCGCCCCACAGGATAGGAAAGCTACAGGTTCGCCGTTGGAAGCCTGCGAAAACTCGAGGATACGCGCCATAATACGCGTATAGTGCTGCCAGACCCCACCCTTTCGTCCTGAAAAGGCTCCTTGCATGAGCCCTGCATAGAGAAAATCGAGCTTTAGATAGCGATAGCCCCAGACATTTACAATCGTCTCAAAAAGAGATATGAGATAGTTTTCTACATCAGGGCGAGAAAGATCGAGAGCCCATACATCGCCGCCCCAATTGGGATTCCAAGCAGCTTTGATCGCCCGCCCGTCCGTGTCGCGAAGCAGCCATTCGGGGTGAGTCTTCGCGATAGCCGAATTGGGCATAAGAAGAAAAGGTGCAAGCCATATGCCGGGCACAAGGCCTTCCGCGACAATTCGCTGCGCCATCTCTGCCATTCCATTCGGAAATTTGCGAGGATCGGCTTGCCAATCTCCTACCTGGACCTCCCAGCCATCATCGATCTGAAATACAGTAGGCAAGCTTCGCCGCAAAAAATAGCTGTTGACAAAATTGTCATTGGCCTTGATGGCCTTGAGGTCGTCTCCGATTATCCGCTCGTCGATGGCCGTATAGTGATTATACCAGGATGCATAGCCACCTATCATTCCGTGGGAAATAGACTTTGGTTCAATCAGCCAACTCAAATCCTCGAAACGCCGATCGGCATGCCAATATGAGCTAAGCCTATCTTTGAGCGAAAAGTAGTCGGGTGCTATGAATACACAAAGTCGCGCAATTATCTCGCCAGCAGCAAAGGAGCCACCCGCTGCATAGGCAAAAATACAGATTTTATCGCCTCGAAGCAAAAAACTTACAGGAGGAAGATAGTCTGGATAATAGCTTTTATCGTTGGAATCGCCTGAAAAATTGGGCTTAGAAACGCGATCCACATCGGTGGAGCGAGGGCTGCTCCATCGCTCCACATTGTCTGACAAGAGCATGAGCCTCAGTTCGCCTGTTCTAAGCCCGAGCAGGAAGTGCGAGATAATGTCGTGCCTGTGGAAGAAGCGCCGCGCCCAGTGGCAAAGTGTATGCGGGCGCTGCGCCTGCCGGCGCAGCGCCCGCTCCGCAGGATGGTCGACGAACAGGTTCAGATCCCGGCGCAATAGGGCGCGGCGCGGCCTCTCCCGGCCCTTCAGTTCTCCTGCAAACGACCAAGATTGCCAGCCATTTATCAGCACCAGTCGCCCTCGTGCTTTAGAGAGCTTTTCAGCGGCGCTGCCTAGGCTAAGCCCAGCGGCCTTTTCAGCCTCAATACACTCATCGCCCAGCGCATCGCATAGGTTCTGAACCGTAACCTCGCCGAGCTCCAAGAGCGGCTCTTCGCATTCTAATGGCTCTTTAGTCCGAAAGAATAGCTTCAGCTCATTGGCGGAGATTCTCTGGAATGTTATTTCGATTTTCGAATCCATTTGGACATAGTATCACAGCAAATGCTTAGAAAGGAGAGCCACAGAATGAAAGGTACACCTGCCTATTCAGAGCACAATATTCGTTTTTCCGAGCTCCTATAGCTGGCTACTATCTCAATTTCTGCTACAATATGTCCATGGCACACTGTATAGTTCCTGAAGCAGAGGCAATTCTCGATAAAGAATTCCCCGTTCTCGACAAGGGTTTTGTGCGCCTTGTCGATTATCTAGGCGGTGACCATCGCATTGTGCAGGCCGCCCGAGTTTCCTATGGCGAGGGTACCAAGAGCTATCGCGAGGACGCTGCGCTCATCGATTATCTATGGCGGCATGAGCACACAAGCCCCTTCGAGCAGGTTGTGCTCACCTTCCATGTAAAGCTGCCGATCTTCGTGGCGCGGCAGTGGATTCGCCACCGCACCGCGCGCGTCAACGAAATTTCGGGTCGTTATTCCATAATGCGAGATGAATTCTTTCTTCCTGCTCCCGATGCTTTGGCGCCACAGAGCAAAGACAATAAGCAAGGTCGCTCCGACATGCCTTTCGACGAACAGACAGCATCGAAGATCCAGGATATTCTCAAAAAAGGAGCTCATCTTTCCTATGAACGATATAGTGAGCTCATCGATCTAGGCCTTGCCCGAGAAGTAGCTCGCATAGCTCTGCCACTTTCTTTGTATACCGAGTGGTATTGGCAGATGGATCTGCACAATCTTTTTCGTTTTCTTATGCTGAGGCTAGATCCTCATGCACAGCGTGAAATCCGCGAATACGCAAAGGTAATCCTCGAAATAACCAGAAAGGTCGCGCCTGCGGCGACGGCGAGTTTCGAGCGACATACACTTGAGGCTGTGCGGTTCTCAGGCCCTGAGATGAGGGAGCTTCGACGAAGACTAAAACAAGCCGAAGCCTTGGGAGAGGCGGCGGAATGCGTCGAACCCGGACCCGGCAAAGAAGATCAACCCAGTGAACTATCTAAGAAAGAGCTCGAGCGCCTCGAAGAGAAACTCAAAACTGGCCGCCAGCTTTAAGCGGCTCTGCTTTGATATACGGGGCCCTCCTATAGAGCTCTTGACAATGGATGCTTTTATTATCCAGCTTTCGGAGCCCTTCCTCCTTCTTGCTCAATCCTTTATCTTGTCCAAGATTCCAAAAAATACGTCGACGATCTGGGGATCGAAATGCTTTCCGGATTGCGACCGAATATGCTCTAAAGCGACCTCATGCGTCCAAGCTCGACGATAAGGCCTGTCGCTCGTCATGGCATCGTAGACGTCCGCTATCGAGAATATCCTTGCAAGGAGAGGAATATCTTCACCTTTTAGGCCCTGCGGATAACCCTTGCCATCCCAT